>NZ_JBSMDE010000196.1:0-43097 GCF_056497305.1 Caldithrix sp.
CAATGGCATTTAAGTTTTCTTTTAAAACAGACAAAGAGCTGTCAGACGAATCTACAAAAATGACGCGTCTGGCGCCGCGGCTCAATGCCTCTATGCCCAAATTCCCACTACCTGAAAACAGGTCTACTACAACTTTGTCTTCCGGAAAGTCTTGTAAAACATTAAAGATAAGTTCCTTAACCCGCCCCGTAGTTGGACGGATCGACAAATCAGAACTGCCTTTTAATTTTCTTCCTTTATAAATTCCTGCTATTATCCGCATTCATTCCCGATTCCTTTACAAGTAAAGTTCCGCAATAATATTAGCCTGATATTTTGATTTACTGAATGATTTTTGATCTAAAGAAGAAAAAACGACTTTGTACAACCTGACGTTTCTGTTGCTTTGTCCTAATGCCTGCAAAAAGCGTAAGCAGTTGTCATAACTGCCTTTAACCGCAAATTGAATTTTGTGTTGCGTTAAATTGAATTGTGCCTGTTGCGAACCGAGCTCTTTAATCGCAAAAAGTTTCACTGAAAATTGCTGCCCCAACATCGACAGCCATTGGCTGGTCTCGTTGACGCTGGTTAATCTGGTTTCAAGGCTACCGCTTGCTCCATTACCTCCGTTTTGAGGGAACTTTAAGGTGAGCACATTGGTAATACCGTCACCGGGTCTCAAATCCGCTGCCACCACTTTTAAGCCAGCGTTGTTCAGAGAGGCCCGGATATCCATTAACGCTCTGGCTAATTGGTCGCGGTCTTTACCAAACACTTCTACGGAGAGCTCGTTGCCGTACAAAAGCATGCTGGCAATTTGCACCTTATTTTTTTGAGTATTGGTAAAAATAGCTCCCATAGCTTTAAGCCTCTGTTTATTTTTAGCGGCTACTTGAGCTAAATACTCTTTTTGCTTAATGAGTATCGGGTCTTTAACTGGTGGCGCCGCCTCCTGGGCTGGTTTCTGTTCTTCTGGTGGCTTTTGTACAGCTTCTTTCGATTGCCCGGTAAAGAAAATATTGTAAATCACAAAACCGCCAACAATAAGCGCCAGTACCAAAACGCTCCAGATAATAACCGGTTTTTTACTCAAGCCAGGTAACTTTTCGTCTTCAATTTTATCTTCCGGAACGTAAATTTTGGCTTTTGGTTTTTCTGGCTGAACGGCAGGCTCTTCGGCTGGTGGCGCCCCCGGAGTCTCTTTCTCTTCCTCCTGTGGGCGTTCCATTGCGCCCAGCATATCCTCCTCGTAAGAAGCGAAGCTTTCCTCCTCAAATGGATGTGGTTCAATTAAGGGCTCGGCACCAACTTCGGGCTGTATTTCCTCTTCTTCTTCCAGGCCCGATGGTTCTGCTACCGGCGCCTCTTCCTCAATTTTAGCCGGTGCTTCTTCCTCTATTTCAAAAAGATCTGGTTCCAGAGATTCTTCCGAAGAGATCTCTTCTTCTTTTTCCTCTTTAACTTCTTCGGCCGGAGCTTTGGGCTGACGTTTCTCTTTTTTTAATTGCTCAAAAAAATCATCTTCGCTTAATAAATCGTGCTCCACCATTTCCCTCCCAACTTATTACAACATAACAGCAAAAGGCTCAATTATTTTTGTAGGCGTGTTGTCCTCCAGCACGCGGTTCAAAGTTAGCTCTTCGACCTTAAATTCCACTTCCTGTAATTTCTTGGAAAGATTGTCGGTTATCAGACGCGTAACAAAAACCTCTACCGGATATTCATATCCGGGCAGACTCTGAACCATTTGCTGAAATTTTTCTACTTTCTCTCCTAAAATATCAATGATCTTTTGTTCAAACGTGCCCCCTTGCTCTTTCTCTGTAATGGGGCTAAGATCATAACTGAAAAAATATCCGTCCAGATAGTGGTATACCGTAACGCTAAAAACGTCAATCTGAAAAATAATTTGATTTTTGGCCGGATGGAGTAAATTGTAACTCTGCAAAAACTTGAGCAGACTGTCCGAATCCAGTACCATTTTCCGTAATTTCAGCCCACTATCTTCAATGAACTGTTTGATCGTTTGCAACGTTTTTTTCTGAATTAAGACAAAGGCCGATTCTTCGTAACTGCCAAAATTAAATTCATGTTTCAGCTTGATGACCTTATTCTCTTCCAGGGGCTGTGAACTAATGTTTTCCATCTCCCAAACGAATTGTTTTTGCAATATCCGATGATCCAGATCTTGTGGAAAGGGAACGCGTTTCATCTGAGCCAGATACATGGGCAAAGAGACATAGCACAACGTACCGTGCAAACTATTGTTCTCCACAAACCTTCTCAGCTTTTCGCTAAGCGCTTCCAGGTTTTCATGTTTTAACAGGGCATTAAATTCAAAAGGAAACGGAAAAAGGATTTCGTTTGTGGAGAGTAACTGGGGATATGGTTCGCCTTCTTTGACCCTTGCTAATGATAATGAACGATTTGTAAAAGCAATTCCAAGAAATTCTTCCATTTTGTTTAAAACCTTTTACTGAAATAAAAGGGGGAAACGAATTCCCCCTTTACCATTATTTTTTCTTTTCTTCTTCCCAGCTTTTAACATCTTTGTAAATATATCCGAAGTTTTTAATCTCTTTGTCAAATACGCCATACACGCGAATTTTCTTGCCTTCTTCGGCAAACAGGAACAGGTCTCCCAGTTCTTTTTCAAGGCCATCTAACTTAGCCTTCAACTGCTCATCCTGGATGTTTTTAAAGGTCGTCAACAAAGAATCGATAGCCTGGCGTTCTGCAACAAGGGTTGGTACCTTTTTTCTTCTGTTGCGTTTTTGAATTTTCTCCAGAATGGTATTGATCTCATCCAGTTTTGAAACAAACTGGGCATGAACGGAATCCAGGTTCCCGAAGATATTTTCTGAATAAGCCTGGTTAAAGATCTGAACGCCCTTTAAGCCCTTTTCAACAAAATCTTTTAAATTGCTAAAACTCTGGCACTGAGGGACGATCTTAACGAAGTCCGTTAAATCGCGGGCCGCACCGATGACGCTTAAATCATTAAATTTGCCCTTAATGTCTTCCAGTTCTTTGTAAGCGATAAACAGATCCGCGTTTTTACGATAGCTTTTACGTATCATATCGGCCTTAACAACCGTGGAATCGACCATTTTAAAATAGTTTTCAATGGTCGATAAAAAGGGCAGAGCCGAAATCTCTTCGGCAACCGGTTTGGCTTTTTCTTTAAGCTCATCAAGGAGCACGGGGCTTTCTACTTTAACAAACTCCGAATCGGAATCGAACAGAATTTTGTACATCTGGCCATTCACCGGGCTGTAAAAATTCTTCTCGGTTAAATGCACAATCAGAGAATCGGCTTCGGACAATTTGCTCAGCGCCAATTGTGATGTAACATTGTAATCTTTCAGGAATTTCTGATACATCTCTTTAATTCTTTTATTTCTGTTCTGGACGTTTGTTAACTCTGCCTGAACATCCATGGCACTCAATTGTTGAAAGGAATCGTCTACGCGTTTTCTGAAATCTTCAACACGGTCGGCAACGCTGGACACGCGGTTAATGGGAGAATGCCGGACTTTTTTGTCAAACATTTCTATTCTCTGAGAAAGAGGCGTCCACATTTCGCGGGCTTTGGCTGGATTCACACTCTGTAGGTACTTTTCCAGGGAATCGATAACAGAAATTATTTTGAGTGTATTAACCTGCAAAGAATAATCGGTTAACGTTTGCTTAATCTGATTCAAAGAATCCACATAAGAAAAGACTTTGACCAGATCCGGCATATTGGGTGAGTTCAGGAAATTACCCAATTGAATCTTCAATTCGTTGGCTTCGTTGTTTATCTCTTCAATGGTGCGAAAATGGTAGCGGTTGCTTTCCAGGTCATCAATGATCTGAGAAACATTCATCTTAACGCGCATGATGTGATGGATGTAGGGTAAATTGAGATAACCATTAAAATTGCGAATGAGTTCTCTGGTGTAGTTCACCACTTTTTGTTTGCGCATTAAATTAGAATCGGCCCGAATGGTGTTAATCAACTCTGCAGGATCCGCGGTAAACTTGCCCGTTAGTTGTTTGTAGTATTTAAGCGCTTCGTAAATTGCGCTCATATTATTGTGCGCCGTCAGTTCTTCCTGTTCCTGCTCCTTCCATATTTTGCCAGGAATTAAAATTACGGCGATCAAGGCTGCTACCAGAAGAACAATAACGATTTCTAAAAGAATAGAGCCTCTTGCATCTTGTTTAGACATTATTCCTCCAACTATCTGTTTTTACAAAAATTTCAATCCTAAAATTATTAATAAATTCACGTTTTTCAAATTACGTAAATATTAAAATAATGTCAATCATTTTTTAGGTAATTTAATTTTCATAAAAACAATATGTTCTACTTTTTTTTGTTTCCTTTTGCCTGCCTTTGGTTTTTTATTTAATATTAGAGCTGTTGAATTGAAAGATTTAAAAAATAGGGAATAATACACATGAACTTCAAAATCAGTCTGCTCATTTTTCTTTTAATTTCCTTCGCTTGCACTGGGCGTCAAAAACAAACGTCCTTTAAAAAAGAACTTTTACGACTTGAACTCTCCCGATCTTCTAACCTGGAGGATTGGCAAGGTTTACTACAAAAAGCGCAAAGCGAAACACAAAAACTAAATCTGATTTTAGCCATAGCCCACACGCAAAACAGCTCCCTGTTTCCTCTGGTTAAACGCCTCTTCGATGGAGCAGAATCGGATTCCTTAAAACAACTGACCGCCTTTGCTGCAGCTCAGTTAAAACATAAAGAATCCGAAGACTTTTTATTTGACATTGTGCAAGATTCTTCCCAATCCCTTAAGCTGAGAAAAAAAGTTGTTTCCTTTCTGGCGCAATGCGCCTCTGCCAAATCCTGGAATCGCTTAATCTCTTTAACGCAAAATGATTCCTTTAAAAATGAGGCCTTTACAGTTCTTGGTATTTTGAACCGTAAATTTCAATTTAAGAACACCCTGGGGCTTTTAGATTCTTCCAGAGCCTCCTTAACCTCGGCAGAAAGTTATTTCCTCTATCGGACTCCATTGTCTTACAGAGAAATTCCGCTCCTGGTGCAAAAGGTAACCAACAGTGAACCGGCAGCAAAAATATTCATTTTTAAAACCATCCAAAACCTATTGCAGGGGCAAAACACGGATTCCCCGTTGGATTCGCTTGCTGCTTCTGAACTGAAAGATGCTTTAAAAAGCACTCTGCAGTCCGCTAACCATAACTGGCGGCTGCTTAATGCAGCCATCCCCCTGGTGTATTACGCAAGCGATTCAAGCTTAACCAGGACCTTAAAAACCCTGTTTAACTACCCGGTGGTCCATGTACGATTAGCCAGCTACCAAACTTTTGCCCGAATCAAAAAAAAGGAAGCGGTGCCCATCCTTGTGGATCAATTTGGCAAACTAACGCCGACTCATGAAAAAGCGCTTTTAGCAAAATTTATTGCCCGGGTGGATCCCAACACGGCCTACCTGCTAATTAACAACAATCTGAATAAGGGTAGCGTTTATTTTAAAAGCGCCTTGCTGTATGCCCTGGCCGAAACACGACTTTCCTTAAGCAGGCAATTATTAAAAGAATTTCTTAAACTGGATGATCCGGTACTCAGCAGCGCAGCCTTCCAGGCCCTGGATCGATTGAAACAAATCAGGGAGTCCGACCTTGATTTTTTACTTAACTCGCACCACGTTGCCAACGTAGGTACCGCATTAGAATGGATTGTTCAAAACCAAAAACATATCTCCCAGCACAAACTTTTCCATCTTTTTAAAAAGTTTAACCAGGTCAATGGCCTGGAAATTCAACTGACCGTCTGTCGACTTTTGCTTAAAGATAAAGATAGGTACACCATTCCTGTTGACAGCTTAACAAACTATGCTTGCCATCCAAGCCTGGTCAGTGCCGTTCCGGAAATTTTCAGTTCAAAATCGCTAAATCTGGATCCGCTCAAATACCTGCCGGACTTTTTACAGCCGGACAGCCTGGTGAAAAATATTTTAACCACTAAAGCCCAAATCTCCACGACCAAAGGCACCTTTACCATTCAACTGGAGCCGCATCTGTCGCCTGCCACCGTTAAAAATTTTCTACATCTGGCGCAAAGCGGATTTTACAACAAGCTCTATTTCCACCGGGTAGTGCCCGATTTTGTGGTGCAGGGGGGTGATCCTTCCGGCACAGGATGGGGCGGGCCCGGCTACCTCATACCTTCTGAACACGGTCCGCGTCCTTTTAACAGAGGTAGCGTGGGAATGGCCACCGCCGGTTTTGATACAGGTGGCAGTCAGTTTTTTATTTGTCACTCAGATCAACCTCACCTGAACGGGAACTATACGCGCTTCGGAACCGTTATTAATGGAATGTCTGTAGTCGATCAATTGGAGATTGGCGACCAAATTTTGTCAATTAAACTGATTGCACCTTAAATGAAGAAAATTGACTTTTCCAATGAACGGGTTAAGGCTAATTTTAAAGCCTTTTTATTCCTCTTGGGAATAGCCCTTATCATAACCGGCATCTGGTATTCGCAAAACCTGGTTTCCGTGTTGGAGAAAAAAACCGCTGAGGCGGTTAAGTTCAGAATCAAACTACTTGAACAGAGCCTGAACAATCCCAACTCTAACACAGACATCGATTTTCTTTTTAATGAAGTCATCCAAAATGCAGATTACCCGCTCATTTACACCGATACCGAAAATAATCCCCGCAGCTGGAGGAACATTGATCCTGAAATTGACAATAAAAATATTGAAGATTTTTCTCATGAAGATAGCCTAAAACTGTTGTCCGCTCTGGAACAAATCAAAGCCGAAAACCCACCCATTCCCATTAAATATCAAAACAAAATCGTTTTAGGTTACTACTATTACGGATATCCCGATGTTCTTTACAAATTAAGACGTTTTCCTTTTCTGGCCATCATGGCTGCCCTGGCTTTCGGATTGGTCGGTTATGTGGGGTTTTCGTATATTAAAAAAAGCGAGCAGCAATTCATCTGGGTTGGTATGGCTAAAGAGACCGCCCACCAATTGGGCACACCACTTACCTCCATTTCTGGCTGGCTCGAATTACTAAAAATCAATGATGAGATTAAAAATTCAGCCATTGAGGAAATTCAGAAAGACCTGGAACGACTCAACAAGGTGGCCAATCGGTTCTCAAAAATTGGTTCAAAACCAAAGGTCACAAAAACTGACATCATTCCCATACTCAACAGTGTGGTGGAGTACTTCATTCGTCGTTTACCAAATATTCAAAAAAAGGTGAACATTGAACTGAAGTTGACGGATCAAAACCTGTTTGTAAACGTTAATGAAGATTTATTTAGTTGGGTGCTGGAAAATTTAATTAAAAATGCCCTGGATGCCATGCGCCCCGGCGTTCGGGGTAAAATTGTAATAGAAACCTTGAAGAACCTGGAAAAGGGGGAAGTGTACATCGATATTACAGACAACGGCAAGGGCATTCCGGGTAATGAAAAGCGAAAGATCTTTAAACCCGGTTACAGCACAAAAAAACGGGGCTGGGGCTTGGGGCTAAGCCTTGCCCGTCGGATTATCGAAAATTATCATGGAGGCCGACTCACCTTAAAGGAGACAAAGCTCAACAAAGGTTCTACGTTTCGCATTATTCTTAAATTGAGTGAATAAATTTTGACTTATTTTTTCCTTTTACTTAATTTGAATATTTTAAAATAATTAAGGGGTTTAATTTTGACGAAAAACAGACAGAAAGAATTTGCAGAACTCATCGAGCCTCATCTTTCTTCATTATATAATACAGCCTTGCGCATGACGCATAATCAAAACGATGCCGAAGATCTGGTACAGGACACTTTGTTCAAGGCCTATCGCGCTTTAGACCAATTCCAGAAGGACACCAATTTTCGGGCCTGGATATTTCGTATTCTGGTAAACACCTTTATTACTGCCTACCGCAAGGCCATTCGACAGCCTCAAAAGGTAAGTTATGATGACATGGAAGAATTTTTCCTCTATAAGCGTTTAGATGAAACAGTGGCTCTTCAGGAAGTGCCAAAAGAGGAATTTTTAGAAAATCTTTTTGACGATGATGTAAAAGAAGCACTGGACAATTTGCCATACCAATTCCGTCTGGTTGTTTTGTTGTGTGACGTAGAAGGGTTTTCTTACAATGAAATTGCTGAAATTATCGACGCACCTCTGGGCACTGTGATGTCAAGATTGTACCGGGGTCGGAAGCTTTTACAACGCCATTTATGGAATTATGCAAAGGAAAGGGGTTACATCAGTGATGAATTTAAGCCCAAAAAGTAAAAAACATTTTGATTGCGCAGATATTGAAAAATACGTACAGCAATATATTGACAACATCCTGGACGAGGAAAAGAAGCGCCTTTTTGAAGAGCATATCGAATATTGTTTACCCTGCGACAAAAAAGTAGAATTTGAAAAGAAATTTAAAGAAATTGTCCGTCTAAAAGTTAAGGAAGAAATCCCTAAGGAAGTCATTCATAACAAACTAAAATCCATCCTTAAGGATATTTAACTGGCTTTATTTTTCGCGAACTTCAATTTTTTGATTTATCTGGTAGTCAAAAAATTTGATTTCATCATAAAAAATTTTGTCCTTTAGCTTGGCCTTTTGTACTTCTAAAAAGAAATTAACCGGTAGTTGAATGTTATTTAACTCTTCATATTCGATGGTCAATTTAAAGCCACTTTGCACCTCTCCTTTTATTAGTGTTTGAACCGTCCAGCCATGGCATAACCACTTTTTGTCCACCAATTTAAAATCAGGATAAATGACCATGTGTTTTTGCTGAAGAGGGTATTCAATATCGATTAAGATGCAAAGAGCGTTTAATCCCAACAGATATTTTACATTCGTCCCTTGATTGTCAATATTTTTAAAGGTCATCTGTACTGCTTCTTCTGTATGCCTTAAGATGTAATTGTTCAATAAGGATTCATTGATTAACCCATTCAGGTAAAAGCGTTGAAGGTCCAAAAAAATGCCTTTTACCTGAATTTTAAGCGCATCGAGTAATTCACGATATTCTGCTTTTTGTTTAATATCCATTTTAAAAGGAAAGCGGATTTCAGAGAGAAAAACATCGGCTGGTTTTCTCCAGATTAATTGTAAAAAGGGCAGGCCTGTGGTGTCGAAATTTTCTTTTGTAAACGCATCCAGTTTAGCGCTGGTAATTTTAACAATAAAATTATTGACCGGCTGATTGGTTAACAGATAATAAGAGGTCTTTAAGTCGTGCAAAAAGGAAACCTCATCAAACGTTTGTCCCTGGCTTTTTGAAAAGAACAGAATGGTCAGGAAAATAATTAAAATCTCTTTTCTCATTGTCGTCCTTTACATTTTATTTGGTGTTACAATCCCTTTTTAGTAAATTAAAAATTTAAATTAAAAAAGTCAGAAAATGAATTTAGAAACGATTGTTTTAAAAAACAATAGTCTGAAGATTTTAGATCAAACACTTTTGCCGAAAAAGGCAGAATATGTGCCTTTGACGAGCCTCGATCAGGTAGTAGAGGCCATTCAATCTTTGCGTGTGCGCGGCGCTCCGGCTATTGGCATTGTGGCCGCCTATGGCTTGTTCATCCATGCTCTGAATTTACAAAAGGAAGGTCGTTTGCAGTTTGAAGCTTTGCTTGCTGCAGCTCAAAAATTGAAAGAAGCAAGGCCTACTGCCGTAAATTTGGCATGGGCGGTAGAACGCATGGTGGCCGTGGCCCGACAAACGAAAGATGCCCCAAAAATGCTCGTAGCTTTACGCGCAGAAGCGCTTTCCATTCATCAAGAAGACCGAAATACCTGCGCTCAAATTGGCCGCTTTGGCAGCGATTTAGTCCCAGACCATTGTCAGATTTTGACCCATTGCAACACAGGCTTCCTGGCAACCGGCGGCATCGGCACAGCCCTGGGCGTTGTTTACACAGCGGCAGAGCAGGGCAAACAGATACACGTTTTTGTTGATGAAACACGACCGGTTGGACAGGGCGCCCGACTGACCTATTGGGAACTTCAACAGACCGGAATTCCGGCCACACTCATTGCAGACAACATGGCCGGTTTTTTAATGAAACAGGGAAAAGTGGATCTAGTCATTACCGGAGCTGATCGCATTGCACGAAATGGCGATACAGCCAATAAAATTGGCACCTATTCTCTGGCCGTCCTGGCCCGGCATCATGGAATCCCGTTTTACATTGCAGCCCCGCTTTCCACCTTTGACGCTTCTTTGAATTCCGGTGAGCAGATACCCATTGAACAGCGCCCTGCCAACGAAATTTTGCGTTTCTGGAATTTACCCGAGAATAGCGCCGATCAGGTTTACAATCCGGCTTTTGATGTTACACCGGCTGAGCTCATTTCCGGTATTATTACTGAAACTGGAATTTTAACACCACCATTTGCACAAAAGATAACCAAAATAACCAAACAATTTAATTAAGGAGAAACAATATGAAGAAAGTTCTCTTATTCTTCGTACCAATTTTAATTCTGGCGATGTTAAGTTCGTGTCGCCCGCCTGAGCTTGAAGGGGCTTTTGTGGATTACAATGCGGGTCGATACGACAACGCTCTGAAGCTGGCTAAAGAAGCCACAGAAAAATATCCAACCAATGCGGAAGCCTGGTACTTACTTGGTGAAGTGTACGGCAAAAAGGAAATGTACGCGGAAATGAAAAAAGCCTTTGATCAGGCTCTGGCTAACAACCCCACCCCTGAAATTCAAAACAAAATCAAAAATGCCACCATGTACTATTTTCAGCAACTCTTCAACCGTGGTGTTAGCAATTACAACGCTTACGCGAAAATGCAGGACACCTCTTCTGATGAAGCGATGAAACAGCTGGAAAAGTCAACAGAATTTTTTAAGCTGGCCAATATTGTTAAATCCGACTACAAAGCCGTTGATTTGACCGCGCTGGGTTATTCGATATTGGGTCAGAAAGATAGCACGTTTAAAGACAGCGCTTTCACTTATTACAAAAAACTAACTGATAACTGGCCTGATTCCGCAAATGCTTTTGTTAAACTTGGACGTTATTATGTGGTCAATCAACAATTTAAAAAGGCCATTCCTTATCTGGAAAAAGCCCTGACCATTGATCCTAATAATTCTGATGCCATTCAAATTATTGCCGAAGCCTATGACTTTGCAGGCCAGACAGACAAAGCCATGGAAACCTACAAAAAGGCTATGGAAATTAACCCGGAAGAAAAGGCCTTCCCCTTCAATCTTGGTCGCCTCTATTTTCAACAGCTGGCTGATCAAAATATTGATGAAAATACCAAGGCACAATACCTGAAAGGTTGCGCCGAAGCCTTCGGTCGTGTTATTGAACTGGATCCTACCATGAAAGAGGCCTACGATTACAAATCCAATTGCGAAATTATGGCTAAGAATTATGAAGCGGCTTTAATGACTCTTAAACAGGCTACGGAGCGTTTCCCTGATGAAGGTAAGTTCTGGTACAACTTAGGCGTGGTCTATTACAATTTAAAAGATAATGCCAAAGCGAAAGAAGCCATCGATAAAGCAAAAGCGCTGGGCGTTGAGTAAACTATTTTTTGATTTCTAAAAGACAAAGGGAGATTAATTTAAATTAATCTCCCTTTTTGTTTTGCGTTAAAAAATAAGAAAGGGCCTCTAATTCGATGGACATATTTTCATTTTTAACCATAACATCATTGGGCACTTTAATGGTGATAGGTGCAAAATTAAGGAAGGCTTTCACACCACACTCCACCAGACTATCCACTACCGATTGGGCTACTTTGGCCGGAACCGCAATAATGGCAATTTCGATTTTTTTCTCATTAACTACATTACACGCACTATCCATGTGATAAATTTTTAATCCGCCGATTTCATTACCTACCTTTTGAGGATCATTATCAAACAAGGCTTTAATAATAAATCCCTGCTTTTTAAATTCGGCGTAATCAATTAACGCCCGACCAATATTTCCAATACCTACCAGCGCCACATTCCACTTTTTTTCCAGACCCAAGATTTTTGCAATTTGATCGCGTAAATCTTTTGTGTTGTAACCCAATCCTCTCTTGCCAAATGAGCCAAAGAAGGAGAGGTCTTTACGAACCTGTGCAGAAGTGATGTTATTAATTTCTGCAATCTGTTCGGACGAAACGGTTTCAATCCCCTGATCAATCAAGTTGGATAAGGTGCGATAGTAGGTGGAGAGCCGACTGATTGTCGAATCAGAGATCTTTTTCATCTTTCCTCCAAAAAACAATACATGACCTGATTAAAATTACGAAATTTTTCTCAAGAATCAAATATCCGTCTGTTGTTCTTCTTCTTCATCTTCAACAGCAACTTTAGCCACATCACTCACGCGATCTCCCTCAACCAGCCGGATTAAGCGCACCCCCTGGGTATTGCGGCCAAAACGGCTAATATGAATTGTGTTCTGACGATTAATGATGCCATTAACCGTAATAATTACAATATCCTGATTATCGTAAACGCCAAGTGCACTGACCAGAGGCCCGGTTTTTTCCGTTATTTTCATAGCAATCAGACCGCTTCCTCCGCGGGTTTGCTGACGAAACTCGGCAATAGGCGTTCGTTTGCCGTAACCCAATTCTGAAACGGTCAAAAGATCCATCTCTCCATTGGCTACAACCATGGCAATGACCCTGTCGCCATCTTTTAAGCGAATAGCTTTTACCCCAGTGGCATTACGCCCCATAGGACGCACCTGGCTCTCATGGAAATGAATGGCCATACCTTTTGCCGTTACAAACAAAATTTTTCTATCCCCGTCAGACAGTTTGGCTTCGATTAACTGGTCATCATCTCGAATGTTCAGGGCAATAATTCCCGATTTTCGCGGATGACTAAAGGCACTTAACTCTGTTTTCTTAATCAGTCCCCGTTCTGTTGCCATTAATATGTAATGGCCATCATCAAATGATTTGATGGGAAGTACAGCTTTTATCTTTTCACCCGACTCAATGCTAATCAAATTAATAATCGGTCGGCCTTTTGAAGTACGACTGCCCGTAGGAATGGCATAGACTTTAAGCCAATAGCATTTTCCTCTGTCTGTGAAAATCAAAATATAATCGTGCGTATTGGCAATAAAAAGGTGCTCTACAAAATCCTCATCCTTGGTCACCGCTCCGGTAATTCCCTTGCCACCGCGATTTTGCGTCCGGTATTCATTTAAGGAAATGCGTTTCACAAAACCAAGATGAGAAATGGTAATCACCACGTCTTCTTCCAGGATCATGTCTTCGTACGTAACATCTTCTACCGTTTGAACAATTTCTGTGCGTCTTTCATCGTCATATTTTTTAACCAGATCATCCAGTTCTTCTTTAATGATCTCAAATTGTTTCTCTCTGGAAGCCAAAATCGCTTTGAGCTCATCGATCAATTGCAGCAATTCCCGATACTCTTTTTCAATTTTATCCCGCTCCAGACCGGTGAGGCGTTGCAGGCGCATCTCCAAAATGGCCTTGGCCTGTATTTCACTCAAAGCAAATCGTTGAATTAAACGTTCTTTTGCCACATCCGGACTTTCCGATGTTTTGATCAATTCTACAATTTCATCGATGTTGTCGATGGCAATGCGTAAACCTTCCAGAATGTGTGCCCGACGCTCGGCTTCATCCAGATCATATTGCGTCCGCCGTACAATGACCTCCAATCGGTGATCAATAAAATGGCGAATCATCTCTTTAATGTTTAATACTTTGGGGCGGCCTTTGACCAGGGCCAACATGTTGATGCCAAATGTGGTTTGCAGTTGGGTATGCTTGTACAAGTAATTAATAATCACATTGGCATTGAAATCTTTTTTAACTTCGATTACAATACGCATACCCTCTCTGTCAGATTCATCTCGTAAATCTGAAATTCCTTCTAATTTACGCTCTTTAATCAGGCTAACAATTTTATTTATCAAATTTAATTTGTTGACCTGATAGGGTATCTCTTTTATGACAATGGCTTCTCTTCCGCCACGTCGTTCTTCAATTTCCACTTTGCCACGCACGCGGATTTTTCCGTAACCGGTTTCATACGCCTGGCGAATACCATCGACACCATAAATAATGCCACCGGTAGGGAAGTCGGGCCCTTTTAAACATTGCATAATTTCTGTGGTTTCGATGTCCGGATTATCAATGACCGCTTTAATGGCGCTGACCACTTCCCCTAAATTGTGCGGTGGAATATTTGTTGCCATACCTACAGCGATACCGCTGGCTCCATTAATCAACAAATTTGGCAATTTAGCCGGCAGTACAACCGGCTCTTGAAGCGTGTCGTCAAAATTAGGAACAAAATCTACGGTATTCTTATTAATATCGGTTAGTAATTCTTCGGCAATGCGCTGCAAGCGTACTTCTGTGTAACGCATGGCCGCCGGAGAATCCCCATCAATGGAACCAAAATTTCCCTGACCTTCCACCAGGGGATAGCGCAGAGAAAAATCCTGCACCATACGCACGATGGTATCGTACACGGCCATATCGCCATGGGGGTGAAATTTACCCATTACTTCGCCCACAATACGCGCGCTTTTTTTGTGCGCCTTGTTATGCTGCATGCCCATTTCGTGCATTCCGTACAGAACGCGACGATGAACCGGCTTTAACCCGTCACGCACATCCGGCAGGGCGCGGGCCACAATAACAGACATGGAATAATCGAGATACGACTCGCGCATCTCATCTTCTATTAAAATAGGAACTATTTTTTCATTAGAAGCCATTTTTACTCCTTACTAAACATCCAGATTTCTTACAAACTGAGCATTTTCTTCAATAAATTTTTTGCGTGGGCCCACCTCTTCTCCCATCAAAATTGTAAAAATCTGATCGGCTTCCATGGCATTTTCAATGCTCACCTGTAAAATGGTACGTGTTTCCGGATTCATGGTGGTTTCCCACAACTGTTCAGGATTCATTTCACCCAAACCTTTGTACCGTTGAATCATCAGTTTGTTTTCATCCACACCCAGCTCCTGCACGATCCGATCTTTCTCCTCATCATCAAAAGCGTAATATTCATCCTTGCCGTTTTTAATCTTGTACAAGGGAGGTTGTGCGATGTATATTTTGCCCTGCTGCACCAGTTCTCCCATATAACGGTAAAAAAATGTGAGCAACAGAGTTCGGATATGGGCTCCGTCCACATCGGCATCGGTCATGATAATGATTTTGTCATAACGTAGCTTTTCGATATCAAAACTATCGGAACCGATTCCAGTGCCAATGGCTGTGATAATGGTTTTGATTTCATCATTACTCAGGATTTTATCCAATCTGGCTTTTTCCACATTCAGGATTTTGCCTTTGAGAGGCAGGATTGCCTGAAAACGACGATCGCGCGCTTGCTTGGCCGAACCACCGGCAGAATCACCCTCCACTAAATACAGTTCCGATTCTTTGGGATCATTGGAAGAACAATCGGCCAGCTTTCCCGGTAACGAACTGCTGTCCAGAGCGGTTTTACGACGGGTTAGTTCTCTGGCCTGACGGGCAGCTTCGCGCGCACGGGCCGCACTGATGCACTTTTCAATAATCGGTTTGGCCACGGCTGGGTTTTCTTCCAGAAATTCAAACAACTTTTCATTGACCAGGGTCTCCACGGCGCTGCGCACTTCGGAATTGCCTAACTTGGTTTTGGTCTGTCCTTCAAACTGCGGTTCCGACACCTTAACTGAAATTACCGCGGTCAATCCTTCGCGTACGTCTTCGCCCGTCAAGGTGATTTTATCGTTATTTTTCAGAAAATTGTACTTTTGCGCGTAACTGTTAATCGTTCTGGTCAGGGCCGATTTAAATCCCGAAAGATGCGTTCCCCCTTCAATGGTATTCACGTTATTGCAATAGGTCAAAATATTTTCGGTGTAAGCCGAATTGTATTGCATGGCGATTTCTACCGGAATGTTTTCGCGTTCGCCTTCGATGTAAATCGGTTCACTGTGCAAAGGGGTTCTGCTTTCATCTAAATAGGCGACAAATTTTTTTAAACCACCTTCATATTTGAAGGTTTCCTGATGATTTGTGCGCTCGTCGGTAATGGTAATTTCCAAATTTCTGTTCAGAAAGGCCAACTCACGCAGACGGTTGGCCAAAACTTCAAATTTGTAAGAAACTTTTTTAAAGATTTCATCATCGGCTAAAAAAGTAATTTTCGTGCCGCGTTTTTCTGTTTCTCCCACAATTTCCAATTCCGAACTGGGAATACCGCGTTCATAAGATTGCTGATAAATCTTATGATTGCGGAAAATTTCTACACGGCACCATCTGGAAAGGGCATTGACCACCGATGCGCCCACACCATGTAATCCACCAGACACTTTGTACGTATTTTTGTCGAACTTGCCTCCGGCGTGCAAGGTGGTCATAATAATCTCAACGGCCGGCCTTTTCTCCACAGGATGCATGTCGACCGGGATGCCACGTCCGTCATCTTCTACAGAGATGGATTCATTCGGATGGATGGTGACCAGGATTTTGGTTGCATAGCCAGCCATGGCTTCGTCAATGCTGTTGTCAACAATTTCGTAAACCAGATGATGCAATCCTTTTGACGTTACATCACCAATGTACATTGCCGGACGCTTCCGTACGGCCTCCAGACCTTTTAAAACCTGAATATTTTTTGCTGTGTATTCTTTAGCTGACATTTTTACACCTATTCAATTTTAATACCCGTAACATGTAATTGGTCAAATTTTCTGTTCAATATCTCTATCATATCTTTTTTATATTTTTGCAACTCGTTGGCCCAGGATTCCGAGATGGCCTCAACAATTAACACATTGTCCTCGAATTTTACGGGACGACAAATACGAGAAATGGGTTCTACCATGACCTCATTCCAGTTTTGCAGGACCCATAATTTAATGAAATCATCATAGGCGTTTAAGTCTTTAAGCACTGATTGTAGCACATTGCCTATGGGTTTTGCTCTATGTCGCTTCATGAACCTGTCCTTCCCTGATATTCCACAAAGCCACATCCCCAAAACGGGAATCAAATTTTTTGACATCGGTTGTGGTAATAAACGTTTGATACTGCATGTCCCGAATATTTTCCACAACCATCTGAATTCGTCTCATGTCCAGCTCACTGAAAATATCATCCAAAAGTAGAATGGGTTGTTCATTAATGTTTTTTTCAATGAGTTTGGCTTCGGCAAATTTTAAACTGATTAAAAATGTTTTATTCTCTCCCTGTGATCCGAAAACTTTTATGGGAACACCATTTTTTTGAAAAATCAGGTCGTCTCGATGTGGTCCAATTGTAGTACTACCATAGGCAATATCTCGTTCCTTATTTTCCGATAATTTGCTTAGATATTTCTGTTTTATTTCGTCCTTTTTTTGCAAGAGCGGTTGTTCTAAAAATGTCTGATACTTTATCTCGATGGTTTCATTACCGCCCGCAATCTTTTGGTAATATTCTGAGACAATGGGGCTTATCTGATTTAAAATCTGGCCTCTTTTTAAACAAATGTACGAGCCGTGTTCCGCCAATTGTAAATCCCAGGGAATTAAAGCATTTTGCTGTTGTTCACCTTCTCTGATCAATGTTAAAACTTTGTTCCGTTGTTTTAAAATTTTGACTTGTTGTTTTAATGACTGCAAATAGAGTGGATCTATTTGCGAAATCAAAATATCCATGAATTTTCTTCTGAACGCCGGCGCTCCATAAGTTAGTTCCAAATCTTCCAGCGAAAGGAGTATTACGGGAACTTTACCAATGAAAGTAGAAAAAGTTTTAACTCTTTCGCCTTCAAGAAAAATGTGTTTTCCTTCTTTGATGGAAAAGAATAACCTGATATGTATTTCAGTTTTTGAGTTTTTTTGAAATGCGCCTACGACTTCGTAAAAATCCTGCTCCCTGTTTACAATCGCACGATCGTCATTTACCCGAAAACTTTTAGTAATGCCCAACAAATAGATGGCTTCTAAGATTGATGTTTTTCCCTGAGCATTTCCTCCAAAAATAATGTTAATGTTTTTTTCGATGTTTATCTTTAGTTTGCTAATATTTCTAAAATTAGTTAATTGTAAATTAATCAGTTTCACTTAACCTCACTGGCATAATCAACATTAGAATATCTTCTCCTTTTTCTTGCTCAAGCGGAAATAATAGGCCCGGACCATCGGCATCTTCGACCATCAGTCGAATTTGTTCGGCATCCATGTGCCTTAATAAATCCAGAAAATAGTTGGCATTGTAAGCAATCAATAAAGGTTCGTAATCAAAACGACAGGGAATCGTTTCGCTGGCCTCTCCTCCAAAGTCGATGTCCTGAGCCGAAATGGTTACATTATTTGGATTTAATTGCAGCCGAATCTGATAGGTCATCGGATTGGCGAACAAGGAGACACGTTTCACCGAATGGATTAATTCTTCACGATTAATAATCATCTCTTTTTGAAAATAGTCTGGAATGACGCGTTCATAATCCGGATAAGGATCCGTAATTAAACGGGAATAGATTTTTGTGTTTGGTAATTCAAATAGTATGTGTTGTGTGCTGATAAAAATCTGATGCTCGCCTTCTTCGGGTAGATTACGAGCCACAAAATTAAGCGCTTTGGTAGGCACGATGTACTGTTTTGAAAAACCTGGATTTTTAAATTCTTTATTGATGAAACGCACCAACCGATGCCCATCAGTAGCCACCATGCGATATTCATCTTCATTAAACTGACATAATACCCCGGTTAAGGCGGGTCGTGCAGCTTCAGTGGAACAGGCGAAAATCGTGCGTTCAATCATACGTTTCATCTTAGCATTGGGCAAAACAATGGAATTTTCCTTTTCAACCATCGGTACAGAAGGAAACTCTGTTCTGGGTTCGCCAATCAGTTTATAATGCCCCATGGAAGTTTCAATACGAACGCGGTAATTTTCTTCCACCTGAAACTTCATTTCGATCTCGGGCATTTCACGTAGAATATCTAACAGCAATTTTCCAAGAACAGCGACTGCTCCTTCTTCAGTAACCTGTGCCTTTGCCCAGGCGATTTGCGTAATTTCCAAATCGGTTGCAATAATTTTTAAGGTTCCATCTTCTGCAATAAGCAGTACATTGTACACAATTTCTTTAACCGATTTAGTAGGAACAACGTTAATAACACGCTGCAAGGCATTTAAAAATTCGTTTCGCTCAATCGTAAATTCCATTGTGCCTCCAAATATTTTTCATAAAATTAAAATTTACGCAAAAGCTCAATAATTAGCAAGAAAGCTCTAAATATCTTTTCTGTTATTTTTAATAAATTTACTGCTTTCCGACCTTACTGACCTGCTTAAAAACACGTAAAAAATTTAGTCCTAAAATTTTTTCGATCTCTTCTCGAGCATATCCTCTTCTGATTAGTTCTCGCGTAATATTTGGAATGTAAGAGGCGTTCTTAATTCCCAGCGGGGTCGTGCTAATGCCATCAAAATCGGAACCAAGGCCAACATGATCAATACTACCAGTCACCTGAATCACATGTTCGATATGATCAACCACCAATTTTACATCAATCTGGTATTTTTCCAGTAACTCTTCGGTCTTCTGTTTCAGCTCGTTTCGATAATTTTGCCGCTGAGCTTCATTAAACTGTTTTCTTTTACTTCCGTCTTCCGGCAAGCCCCATTTTTGTGAAATCTCTTTTTTTAAGCGATTTCGTTCATTCCAGAAGTCTGCATTCAAATAACCGGGTTCAAAATTTATGCCCACCATTCCACCATTTTCTGCCAATGCCTGGAGCATTTCATCGGTTAAATTTCGATGGTGTTCAGAAAGAGCCCGGCAACAGGAATGCGAAGCTACAATCGGTTTGGACGAAATATTTATTACATCCCAAAACGTTTCGTCGTGCACATGGGAAACATCTATTATCATTCCCAAACGATTCATCTCTCTGACGATTTGTTCACCTAAAGAATTAAGTCCGCCATAAGTAATGGTACTGTCTCCAGAGGCATCGGCCCAATCCGTGTGGGTCCAATGAGTTAATGTCATTATCCGTACACCCAATCTGTAAAAATTGCGCAACAAGGCTAATTCATTCTCAATGGCATATCCACCTTCAATACCTATTAAAACCCCGATTTTGCCTTCTTCATTGAGAACATTGATTTGTTTTGGGCTGGTGATGAGTTTCAATTGCTGCTTATTGTTTCCAACTAAATTGTAAATAGCGTCGATCTGCTTGAGCACTTTTTTGGCTGACTGCCATTTTTCGATCTGATTTTGAGGGGCGCGTGAAAAGCAGGCAAAAACCTGCAAATAAATTCCCCCGGCTTTTAATTTGGGAAGATCAACATGCCCTGAGGAATTGTCTTTTGCCAGATCGACTCCTGTTAAATATCGTCCAATGGCATCACAGTGTAAATCGGCAACAAAGGCCTGGTCATGAAACTTCCTGATAGATTCGGTGTTCCAGTCTTGTGAAAACAGGGATTGGATTAAATAGAATAAAAAGGCTAAACCTAACATGAATGCATCCTAATATTTTAATTAATGCCAGATTTTATTGGAATATTAATCTATTAATATTAAATAAGAAAATAAAGTTTGTAGTAGTAGGTGGTGTGGATATGTGGGTAACGTCAGTAATTATTTAAAAACCAACAATTAAAAGAAATCCTATTTTCCACAATATATTCGTTGAATTTGAACCTAAAAAAAAAATTAAATCTTGCATGTTAATAAGTTGGTGCTATTACCTTTTACACCCACAAAATTACCCACAGCATTAAACAATCTCTAATAGATGTAAAAACAGGATGTTGTTGTTTAAAGAGAAAAATTTTATCCACATTGCACATTTATTAATAAAATTTTTTACAAAATTTGCTTTCTCAGTATAAAATTAAATATATTAAGGGTTTTGGAAATAATACATGGAGGATTGAATAAATGAAAAGAACTTATCAACCACATAATCGTAAAAGAGTCAACAAGCATGGATTTAGAGCGCGCATGAAATCACATGCTGGTCGCGCTGTGTTATCCAGGAGAAGAAAAAAAGGTCGAAAAAGATTAACTGTAAGCGATGAATTTATCCCGTCCGCTTAACATAGTAACCATTCGCAAGTCGAATGAAATTCAAGAGGTTTTAAATAAAAGTAAAAAGATTCATCATAAATATGGTATCGTTTTTTTAAACAAAAATAAAGCCATTAAAGAAAAGTTAAGAGCAGCTATTATTGTCAAAAAAAATTGTGGTTCTGCCGTCAAGAGGAACTACATTAAGCGAATTAGCAGAAATTTTATTATCCAGAATATCACTCTGTTTAAGGATTATAACAGAGTGATATTTTTATTTTTATCCAAAGCTAATTTTAACTATCGTGATCTGGAAAAAGAATTAGTTAATAAGTTTTAGATTTAATTAGATTTAAAATGAAGTATTTGTTTTTATTTTTAATTAAAATTTACCGGAAATTTATTTCACCTTTAACGCCGCCTTCTTGTCGGTTTTACCCAACTTGTTCTGAATATTCGTATGAGTCTATTAAAAAGCACGGGGTTGTCAAGGGCGGTTGGTATTCTATTGTTAGAATAAGTAAATGTCATCCATGGCATCCTGGTGGATTTGATCCTGTAAAATGAAATTGGAAAGGTATTTAATAAAATGGGAATGGATAGAAATTCAGTAATCGCTTTAATACTGATCGCCATCATTATTATTCTGATGCCATATTACGAACAAATGGTGATGCCTCCCAGGCCGGAATCTCCTGTTAAAAACGTGGTAGATTCTACACAAAGCGATAGCACAGTAGCTGTTCGTGAAGCACAGGAGGTTGTTCCTGAAAAGCGCAAAGCGGTTTCTCCTGTAATGTCCCGACCAGATACAATTTTCAAGAATGTCAATCAGGCAGATATTGAACAGGCTGATGAAGAAAGCGTCTTTACTATTGAAAATGGTAATTTTAGCGTAACACTTACTAACAGAGGCGGGGGGTTATTAAAGACCTTTTATTTGAAAAAATTTTTAAAATACGATTCTACCTATGTCAATTTTATCGATCCTGGTTTGAATAACAATGCTTACTTTGCTTTTTTAGATCGAAATGGTAATATTATTAATACAAAAGATTTACTGTTTAAAACAGAACAATCCTTAACTAACAAAAACTTACAGAAAGGGGAAGAATATCGGTTAACCTTTTACATTTATTACCAGGGCCATAAAATCAGTAAAACTTTTATCTTTTACGGCGGACAATACCATTTTGATGTACAGGTCCATTTTGAGCATCCCGAAGAATTTTTGCTTAACAATGAATATCAGATTGGCTGGGAAAACGGCGTCCCTTTAACTGAACCGAATCAGCGTGATGATAATGGTTACAATCAAGCCTATGTTTATATGGCAGAAGAACTTGAAAATTATAAGATAAAAGATGTGGGAGAAAAAAAGCCATTGAATTTAACCGGTTCGGCAGACTGGCTATCCATTAGAACAAAATATTTTTTGGTTTCGATTATCAATCAAAGTAACGAAAACAACATGATTGACGGGGTGTTACTGGGTGGAGAAGGTATTAAAATAAATGATCTTGTTTTTGGAAAATATGATTTAACTTTTAATGCCCGTTACAATAACAAGGCAAACAATACTTTTCGTTACTACTTAGGGCCATTGGATTACAATATTCTGAAAAAATACAATCGTGATCTGGATATTCTTGTTTTAAATAATGGCTGGTATGAGCGGACTTTCCGCTTCTTCAGTCTATTGATTTTACCGATCCTTGAATTTTTATACCGCTTTATTCCCAATTACGGTCTGGTGATTATTCTATTTTCCATTTTGATTAAATTATTGCTCTATCCTTTGACCAAAAAAAGTTACCAGTCAATGCGCGAGATGCAGCGCATTCAGCCGTTAATGAACGAATTACGCACCAAATACAAAGACGATCCTCAACGTCTCAACAAAGAGATGATGAAATTATACAAAGAGCATGGCGTCAATCCCATGGGCGGATGTTTACCCATGCTTTTACAAATGCCTTTGCTTTTTGCTCTGTTTATTGTCTTCCGATCTACGATTCAGTTACGTGGGGCGCCGTTTATTCCGGGCTGGATCAATGATCTTTCGCGTTCGGAGGGTTTGTTGCATTTGCCATTCTCGTTGCCCTTTTATGGCAATGAGTTCAATTTATTGCCGATCTTAATGGCCGTTACCATGATTTTTCAATCAAAGATGACGACTCAGGATCCTAAACAAAAGGCCATGGTTTACGTAATGCCCATTTTTATGTTGATGATTTTTAATACACTGCCATCGGGATTAAATTTATATTACACAATGTTTAATCTTTTGACCATCATTCAGCAAGTTTATATCAATCGTGGTTCAAAAGAGGCAGAAGTTACTGTCGCTGTATCAGGGAAAGGTAAAGGAAAAAAATCAAAGAAATAAAATAGATGCATTTTGATTATCTAAGCAAGGACACCATCATTGCCCCCATCAGCGGTTTAAATGGGGGCAGTGTGCATGTCATTCGTGTAAGCGGGTCGAAATCGATCGAAACCACTAGTCGATTCTTTTCTAATAAAAAAATTTTAAACAGAGAAAAGAATCGTTTTTTTTATGGGAAGTTAGTCAACGAACAGAACGAACTGATCGATGATGTTATTGTTTTGTTGTACAAAAAACCTCATTCCTACACCGGTGAGGATGTGATTGAAATAAGCTGCCATGGAAATCTGTTGATTACGGAACAAATCATCGAACTTTACCTGCGCAATGGTTGCCGTTTAGCCGAGCCGGGAGAATTTACTAAACGCGCCTTTCTAAATGGCAAAATAGACCTGGTTCAGGCCGAATCCATTGCTTCTATTATTTCTGCGCGATCAGAAAAAGCTCTCCAAAACGCTATCCGGCAACTGGAGGGAAGTTTTTCATTAGAGATTAAAAAGCTGCGCGAAAACTTAATCAAAGCCATCTCATTACTAGAACTTAACCTGGATTTTGCCGAAGAGGATATCGAGGTTATTGATGATGAGCAGGTTTCCGGATTAATCAAGGAACTATTGCAAAAAATTGCCGATTATTTAAAAAGCTATCAACAGGGTAAGTTGTTGTTAAATGGCGTAAAAGTATTAATAACAGGCAAACCCAATGTGGGGAAATCCAGTTTAATGAACGCCTTATTAGAGAAAGATCGTGTTCTGGTTTCCGATATTCCAGGAACTACCAGAGATTTTGTACACGATGAAATCTATCTTGAAAATGTTCTGGTTAAATTTATTGATACGGCAGGCATCAGACCGGCCTCAGATGCGCTTGAAAAAGAGGGGATCAGAAGAGCAGAAAATCTTTTTGCTGAAGTGAATCTAATTCTCTTTTTGTTTGATGTATCGCAGTCACTGAATGATGAAGATTTTTACCTGATAGAAAGATTAAAATCATTTCAGGAGAAGGTGATTTTCTTAGCCAACAAAATAGACCTTGGATTAGAAAAACAAAGTCTAAAACCTTTTGAGGGGCAACCGCTAATAAAAATTTCGGCCAAGGAGCGGATAAACATCGATCAAATAAAGAATGAGATCAAAAAGTTGATACATACCACGGAATCTCAAGAAGTTATTATTAACAATGAGCGCCAATTCCAGTTATTAAAACGGGCCCGAACGTTGCTACAAAAAGCCTTGCAGACCCTTCAAGACCAGGTGGGACATGAGTTTGTAGCCATGGAATTGCGAGAAGTGGTCAATGTGTTAAAGGAAATTACCGGAGAAGTTACAAACGAAGACATTCTGAACTCCATTTTCGCCAATTTTTGCATTGGAAAATAGGATGTTTCACGTGAAACAAAAAACAAATAATATGAATCGATTTGATATTATTGTGGTTGGTGGGGGACATGCAGGAATAGAGGCTGCGGTTGTAGCCGCCCGGCTTGGGTTTAAAACAGCCCTAGTCACCCTGGAAAAGAAAAAAATAGGTTTAATGTCCTGTAATCCTGCCATTGGTGGATTGGCCAAAGGTCAGCTGGTTAGAGAAATTGACGCCCTTGGTGGAGTTATGGGCAGGATTGCCGATAGAGCCGGAATTCATTTTAAGATGTTGAATACCTCTAAAGGACCGGCGGTTCAATCGCCCAGAGCTCAGGCCGATCGCTTGTATTATGCAAAAGTTGCTCAGCAATTCGTTGAATCGACCCCAAATTTAACGGTTATTGAAGGCATGGCTGTGGGGATAGGCGTACAAAATAATTGTGTTACCAGTGTAAAATTAAGTGACGGAACAGAAATAAAAACTTCCGCCGCCATTATAACGGCCGGAACCTTTTTAAATGGAGTGATCTATATCGGACTTTCCAGTTTAAAAGCCGGCCGGGCAGGCGAGTTACCGGTTGAGGGCATGACGGAAAGTCTCAAAGCTTTAGGATTTGAAGCCGGGCGTCTTAAAACAGGTACCCCACCAAGAGTACACAGAGACACCATTAATTACGAACTCTTAGAGGTTCAAAAACCCGATGAGCATCCCGTGCCTTTTTCGTTCTCAACCGATAAAATTACGCAGCACCAGATCAATTGCTACATCACCTACACGAACCAAAAAACCCATGAAATTTTAGCCACCGGATTCAGCCGTTCTCCTATGTTTACGGGTATGATTTCCGGAGTCGGTCCGCGGTATTGCCCCTCTATTGAGGATAAAATTTATCGCTTTGCCGATAAACCTCGGCACCAAATCTTTCTTGAGCTGGAAGGTTATCAGGCCGAAGAAGTATATGTCAATGGCTTTTCCACCAGTTTACCGGCTGATGTGCAGGAGAGAGCGATTCGGTCCATTCCTGGTCTGGAAAAGGTAAAAATTTTGAGATTGGGATATGCGGTTGAATACGATTTCTTTCCCCCACATCAGTTAAAACATTCGTTGGAGACCAAAGCGGTAAAAAATCTCTTTTTCGCGGGACAGATCAACGGCACCTCCGGTTATGAAGAAGCGGCGGCGCAGGGAATTATGGCCGGGATAAATGCAGCACGGAATTTAAGCGGGCAAGAGCCGTTCATCCTCGATCGCTCTGAGGCTTATATCGGTGTTTTAATCGATGACCTGATCAATAAAATCCATACTGAGCCTTACCGGATGTTTACTTCCAGCGCAGAGTTTCGTTTGTTGTTGCGCCATGATAATGCCGATCTGCGCTTAATGGAATACGGTAGAAAATTGGGTCTAATCGAAGACCGAACGTACGAAAAATATTTAAAAAAGAAAAATGACATACACAAACTGGAATCACTGATAAGTGAGAACGTAATCGACGTAGAACGATTTAATCATTTGTTTGCTTCAAAAACAGCGCCATTGCAACACAATACTAAAGCTGCCATCGTGTTAAAGCGCCCGGAGATCAAACTGCGAGCACTTTTACCTTTACTTTCTAAGGAGGAATTTTTAAAGGATGCTATCCAGGAGGTGGAATACAATATTAAGTATGCAGGTTATTTAGAGCGCCAGAAGAAATTGATTCAAAAATTCAAAGAACTGGAAAATCAAAAGCTCCCTGAAACATTGAATTACAATGAAATCACGGCCCTTTCGGCGGAATCCAGAGAAAAATTAATGAAAATAAAACCAGAAAGTCTGGGTCAGGCAGCCAGAATTTCTGGCGTAAAACCGGCGGATATTTCCGTTTTACTCATTTATTTAACGAAACAAAATTACATTTGATGTTTCACGTGAAACAGAAAATTGAATTATTAAGAACGGTTCTTAAAGAGGCAGGAATACCTGTTGAGCAAGATCAATTTCAGCAATTAATAGATTATGCACAGTTAATTGCCGAATGGAACCGAAAAATACACTTAATTTCCAAAAACGATGTGGATTTTGTGCTGGAGCGCCATATTTTGCCCTCGTTCTTTTATGTAAAGGTTTTAAGGGAACGAGCTCATGGCCGGGGATTAAAGGTACTCGATTTAGGAAGCGGGGCCGGTTTGCCGGGTGTGGTTATTTCGATTCTTCAGCCGATGTGGACGGTCTGGCTGTTGGATTCCAATCGTAAAAAAACGTTGTTTCTCAGGCAGGTGCAGAAAGAGTTGAAGTTGAATTACACTGTGGTTTGTGAACGGTTTGAAACATTTGCTACTGAAAATCAGCAAGATTTTGATTGGATTGTAGCCCGGGCAGTGGCTCCCCTGGGGCAGCTCATTTATTTGTTGGCAGAAAGTCTGGAGCAGGGGACAAAGCTTTTAACCATGAAAGGAATGAATTTTCAGGAGGAATTGAAAGGCCAGGAATTAAAGGATTATTCTGTTTTAGTCTGGCCATTACAGGGTTTGTTGAAAATTGATAAGGAATATTTAAAAAATAAGTGTTTAGTACAGGTGGAGAAGATTTATGGATGAAAAAAAACTCTTTAAAGAATTGTCCGGTTTGGTAACCGAAAGCCGAAATCCAAATTCCATGGAAATTGATGTGATGAGTACCCTGGATGCCGTAAAAGTCTTTAATGATGAAGATAAAAAGGTGGCTTATGCTGTTGAAAAAGAATTGCCCTATGTTGCCCAGGCGATTGAAATTGTCACCGAAGCTTTCAAAAAAGGGGGTCGCCTCTGCTATTTTGGAGCAGGTACCTCGGGTCGTTTAGGTGTGCTGGATGCAGTGGAATGTCCTCCGACTTTTGGCGTTGATCCCGGAATGGTGGTTGGGCGCATTGCCGGTGGGTACAAAGCTTTGACTATCGCCGTAGAAGGTTACGAAGATCATGAAGAATATGGGGCTCAGGATGTGGCTGAATTGGGTGTCAACGAAAAAGACGTGGTCTGTGGAATCGCTGCCAGCAGAAGAACGCCCTATGTTGTAGGCGCAATCAAAGAGGCTCGAAAGCGGGGAGCAAAAACCATTGTTGTGGTTTGTAATCCAAGAGAAGATTTGCAGTACGATGTTGATGTGGCCATTTGTCCCGTGCCGGGGCCGGAAGTTATTATGGGCTCCACACGCCTGAAAGCAGGAACAGCGACCAAAATGATTCTAAACATGATCACCAGCGTGTCCATGATCAAATTAGGCAAAGTTTATGAGAATATGATGATCGATTTGCAGCAGAACAATAAAAAATTGGTCGAGCGCTCCAAAAGGATTATTATGATGGCTGCGCAAGTGGAGTATGAAAAAGCAAGTGAATGTTTACGCATCGCCAAGGGGCACGTAAAAACCGCCATTTTTATTGCCAAAACCAATGAAACGGTGGATGTCGCCAAAAAATACATCGACCAAAACGAAGGATTTTTGAAAAAGGCATTACAGGCCTGGGAGAGAGATAATCATAAAAATAAGTGACTATCTGCGATTCATTCTTTAAATGCTTTAAATGTAACCAGAATTTTTCTAATTTTATGCAATGAATCTTCTGCAGAAAGCATCTGAGGTATGAATCTTGTTTTAGTATTGGTCTTTTTGGTTGTGCTTGCGGTAGTGGGAAAGTATCTCCTTCCCAAAATTCCCATTGATAATCTGTTTCATAATTTTCTTAATTATTCAGGATTTTTTTATTTCCTGCTTGGTATCCTTTTGAGTCCCTATGTACTCAATCTGTTTACTCATGAGCTGATAGGCCGATCGTATTTTGTTTTTAGTCTTGTGCTGGGTTGGAGCGGTTTTTTAATTGGCTTACAGTTGAACTTCAGACAAATGGCCCGATTCCAGAAAACATATTATTTCAAAGGCTTGTTCTATTTTTTTTTGAATAGTATTCTGATCAGCTCAGGCATTCTCTTAGTTTATTATATGAAAATATTAGATTTAACGATAATAGAAATCATATTATTGGCCGTAGCCGGAAGTATTAGTTCTACCATCACTATAGGGTTATTAGTGCGTACAAAACGATTTACAATAAAGCTGGGACATTTTTTAGAATTTTTAGCTGCTTTTGACAATGTTTTAGGAGTAATCGCACTTGGAATCTTGTTTATTGCTTTTCAATTTTTACAGTACCGTTTAGTAGATGCTTTTGTGCTCCTGGTGAGCGCCTATCTGATTGTGCTTTCGTTTTCCATGATTTTTAAAATTCTGGCTGGAGAAATGCGCCAGTTTGAGGCTCAGCTGCTAATTGTCCTGGCAATCATTCTGGTCATTGTTGCTGTTTCAAAAACATTACAAAATAGCGTGTTATTTTTAACCATGTTGTTAGGATTGACCATCGCAAACCTGAAAGGAGTGAACACAAAAAGGTTGTATCTTTTAGTGCAGGAATGGGAAAAACCGTTGAATTTTATTCTGATGTTTTTTATCGGGCTTGTGTTTCAATTTAAAAACGTCCTTTTCCTTACGCTTCTTCTTTTAGTTATGGTGCTGGTGGCCAATTTAATGTCAGAGAGAATGGTGCTAAAGTCCTTTTCGCAAAAGATGGGCTTTCAAACTTTTGGATTAAGCTCGGTTTCCATGGCCATCATGCTCGATGCCCATCTGTCGGGCTTAAGAATTGATCTGGTCAGTGTAATCGTCATCATCTATTTTTTGACAAATCTGGTTTCCATTTATTCAATCAAAAAAAACCAATTGGTTGTCCGATGAAAAAGATGACCATTCTTAGCCTCTTGGTTCTTTTCGCTTATTATTATAAAAAATTTTTTGCAACCAATGCCCATTTTGAAAAGTCGGAGAGTTTGTTTGTTCTTGGGATATTGCTTTTAATTTCTTTTCTATTGGCCTGGGGATTAAAAAAAATAAAATTTCCAGGATTGACGGGCTACATGATTGCCGGAGTTTTAGTAGGGCCAGAAATTTTGAACATTCTTTCAGAGCACATGCTTACAGAATTGCACTTTTTTGAAAATTTAGCTCTGTCCTTCATTGCCATTACAGCCGGAGGAGAGCTGAAATATGCAAAGATAAAGCCGGAAATAAAACCCATTGGCGCCATTCTGTTGAATCAGATATTTCTGGTTTTTTTTGGCTTACTCATTGTTTTGCTTCCATTGACCAAAATTTTACTCGGCCCGTTTGTCAGTCAGCCAAAGGTTTTAATCGGATTTTCAATTTTGTTTTCTGTGGCCGCTCTGTCAAAATCGCCGGCAACAACGATGGGCATTATTACTGAGTTGAAGGCAAAAGGCAGAATTACAGACCTGGTATTGGCACTCACGGTATTAAAAGCCATGGCGGTTGTAATTATTTTTCCTCTGGCCATTACCTATTCTAAAACGTTTCTAATTGAAGGATTTGTTTTCAACTTGCAAAGCCTGATGGATTCTGGTTTGCTCATCTTCGGTTCGATCTTTTTGGGTGGAATTGTTGGTTTTTTGATCATATTGTTTCTAAAGTTCGTAGACATGGAAAAGGCGTTGTTTTTGTTGCTAAGCGGTGTTTTGCTGACTGAGCTGAGCCACATTTTTGAGCTGGAAATCTTGATTAGTTCCATGGTGGTGGGGATTGTTGTTGAAAATTTTTCCAATAAGGGAGAAGAGCTAATCAAAGGTGTAGAGAAAGTTTCCTTACCGTTGTACATCATATTTTTTACCTTTGCCGGTGCCAGTCTTCACTTGCAGACCATAAGACGTGCATTTTTGATCACATTAATGTTAATTCTTTTAAGAATGTTTTTTCTGTATTTAAGTAATTATATAGCTGGTAAATGGCTTAAAGAGGACCGCCTGGTTAAACATTACTCCTGGATGGGCTTTATCGGTCAGGCCGGTATTGCCATAGGTTTAGCCAACATCATTGAGCGCTCCATTCCCGGTGAAACAGGCAAAATGCTGGTTTCTGTGTTGATTGCAACGGTGGTCATCAATGAATTTTTAGGACCGATTTTCTTTAAATTGCTTCTGGAAAAAGCCAAAGAAGTCGTTACATAAGGCCGTGAATCAGAAAATAATTTTTGATTAAAATTAGAAAAATGATTAAATTTAGCAAAATAAATAAGTTATATTAATTTTCCAGGGTTCCAAGAGTGTTGGGGGAACGATGAAACAATTTAAATTATTGTATTTGGCTAGTGAACTTTCACCTTTTGCCATAGCGGGAGGCTTAGCCGACGTTACGAGTGCATTACCCAAGGCATTAAAAAATTTAAATCAAGAAGTTCGTTTGATGATACCCAAATACAAATCCATTAATGAAAGAAAATATGTTCTGCGCGAGGTAATCCGTTTAAGAGAAATCCCTGTGACCTTGGGCTCTGAAAGCGCCATCGCTTCGGTCAAATCGGCTTTTTTACCGGACAGTAAAGTTCAGGTCTATTTTATTGAAGTGGGCAATTTTTTTAATCGCCCGGGCATTTACAATGATCCCAAAACCAATGAACCCTATCCGGACAATGCGATCCGTTATGCCTTCTTTTGTAAAGCTGCCATCGAAACACTGAAAAAATTGTCCTGGCAACCGGACATTATCCATTGCAATGACTGGCAAACAGCCTTTGTGCCGGTCTATTTGAAAACCCTCTACATGGGAGATCCATTTTTTAAAGGCGTAAAAACCATTTATACAATCCATAACTTAACCACCCAGGGTGAGTTCGACGCAGATGTGGCAGAAAAAATAGACTTTGATAAAAGTGAAGTTAAAGAAGGTGGCATGTTTTACAAAGATGGAAAGCTCAATTTAACAAAGGCCGCCATTTTGTTTTCGGATTTTATTACAACGGTTTCCGAAAATTATGCTCATGAAATCTTAACGGACGATAAAATTGGTTTTGGATTTAAAGAAATTTTAGAACAAAAAGAAGACAAATTTGAAGGCATCATGAATGGCGTGGATTACGCGGTCTGGTCTCCGGAAAAGGACAAGTACATTCCATATAAATATTCTAAAGACGATCTTACACCCAAGGTCGAAAACAAGAAAGCACTGTTAATGCGCCTGGGTATGAGCTTTAATGAATCGGTACCTGTAATCGGAATGATTTCAAAATTGACGGAATTAAAAGGCTTTGACCTGTTGTTGGAAATCCTGGACGATTTAATGAAATTGGATTTACAATTGGTCATTCATGGCGATGGAGAGCGGGAGATTGCCGAAACTTTGCTGTCCTACGCCAAGAAATATCCGGATAAGTTGAGCGTCAGCGTTACTTTTGATGAAAAAATGGCCCATCTGATCGAAGCAGGCTCCGACATGTTTTTAATGCCTTCAAAATACGAACCCTGTGGGCTGAATCAGATTTACAGCATGCGCTATGGTACTGTGCCCATCGTTTCGCCGGTCGGCGGATTGTTTGATTCCGTTGAAGATATTGATGAAGAAAGCGGGGAGGGCAGCGGGTTTGTAATGGAAGAGCTCACCTCCGCCAGTTTGCTGAAAGCAATCAAGCGCGCACTGGAATATTTTAAAAACAAAGAAAAATGGATGGACTTGCAAAAACGCATCATGGAGGAGGATTTTTCCTGGGATATTTCGGCCAAACGATATGTGGATATTTACGACAGGGTTATTAGTGGAGATGATTTTTAAATCTCTTTAAATTGATTGCCTGCAATTTTGTTTCAAAATACCATCGATTTTTACATTTTAGGTGATTGAGGAGAACGTATTTAAGGAAGCAATGGATAAAACTGTCTTTTTGGACCGTGACGGAACAATAATAGAAGAGATGGGTTACATTAATCATTTCAGTCGAATTCGGCCGCTACCGGAGGCTATAGAGGCGATTAAACTTTTTAAAAGCATGGGGTTTAAGGTGGTTGTGATTACCAATCAGGCCGGGGTAGCAAGAGGCTATTTTTCAGAACAGGACTTGCGGGAGATGAATGACTACATGATGCGGAAATTTGCTGAGCAGGACGCTTTTATTGATGGTCTTTATTATTGCCCGCACCATCCTCAAGGCAGCGTAGAAGCCTATCGAAAAGATTGTGTTTGCCGAAAGCCGAAAACTGGATTGGTGCAAAGAGCCATTCAGGAATTAAATATCAAATTAGGCAAAGCCTGGGTCATCGGTGATCGTAGCTCTGATGTTGAACTGGCAAAAAATCTGGGCATTGAAGCGGTTTATGTGTTAAGCGGCTATGGTAAAGGAGATTATGTGCAGACAAAAGGAGGTTTTAAGATCAAGCCCGATTTAATCCTTAATGATGTGCTTCAGGCTGCACAGACTATTGTTAATTACTGTTCACGGATAGAAAATGCGTAAATTGACAGTTGCTTGATGAATATTTATATTTGCATGTTTTAACAGGAATGAAGTGCGACATGAGAAAAATTTTAATGTTACTTTTCAGTGTGATCGTGATTGTGGCCTGCCAGAACTTAAATTCGGTTGAACCGCCTCAGGAATTTAAGGCCCTGGATCGTTTGGGTGATTTTATTGACACCACTTTTTATGCCGATACGGCCTTTTTTCAAATTGATCCTTACATCAACACAGAAAATTCCACGGTGCTGAGTGTGGGAAGTTTTAAGGGCTTTAATGCGTCAATTTTTATGAAATTCACACGCATGCCCAATGATTCAGCTGCCAGCTACGATTCCATTTTTGTTATTTTAAGTCCTAAATTCAGTTTTCCGGATAATGGTAATCCTTTAAACGTAATGGTGAGTGAACTGCAGGAGCCCTGGCCAGATTCTTTAAATAGCTTACCGGAGTTTCATGATTACCAGGCACCGACGCCTTTTTACAATCTTTCTCTGTCGCCACAGGATTCGGATCTGGTGGTCATTCCGATTGCCGTGGATGTGTTTAACCAATGGGTGGAATCAGGCGCTGATAATTATGGGTTGCTGATCAAAGCGCAGGATAATAATTTAGGGTATATTCAGGAGTTTCACAATTTTTATTCAGAAGATCCGGAAAATTGGCCCAAACTGGTGTACAAAACTATCCTGGATACCACGGTGGAATACGATACCACCAATATTGGTATCGCCTCAACGGTCTTTGATTATGATCTTCAAAATCCGGAAAATATTTTTGAAATGGCCAGAGAGAAGAAAGAACTGATCATCGCATCCGGACTGGCCAGCCGGGTTGTGGTGCAGTTTAATGCTTTAAAGCAACTGCCGCCCAATAGTTTAATTTACAAAGCAGACATGGAATTTGATTTAAACAACCAGGATTTTTTCGATCCTTTTCTGGAAAATCGTCTTAAAAACGGAGATCACCCCAACAGTTTTTATTTACGGTGGATCTCTTCCATTTCAGACGATGGCTCTACTATTGAGATAGATTCCACATTTGCCGACAACCTCTATTACTCCTATTCTGTTTACAGCGATACGGCAAAAATTCATTTTGCCAATGAAGGTGATCAGGTGCGCTTTGGCAAAGGATATATTCAGGGCTTTTTGAATGGCACCTACGATTCTGTCTGGTTTTACTTGCAGTTTGCCAATGAGTATCAGGATTTAGCCGTCAGAAGGATAAAATCGTTTACAGAGAACGGAATTCGTTTACACGTTTCTTATTATTTGGTTAAAAGCGAAGGTTATTAAATGATCAGAAAGTGCATCTTATTAATAGGGATATTCTGGGCAATGTCCGGTTCATTGCTGGCTGGCGAGAGTATTTTTGGTATTAATGATTATTCATTAGGCGTATTGCATCCTTTTTACTCCGGTTCCGGGCTGGGACGCAGTTACGAAATAGCTCATCACGATTCACTGCGTCTGAATTTTATGAACTTTGCTGCCTGGCCCGAAATAGCCAACCCGACCTATGGCATCACTCTGGGCTATTCAGCCGCCTTTAGTAAAGACCATCAAAAGTCGGATTATTTCAATGATTATGTTAATTTTCAGGGAGGTTACCTGGGCATTCCAATCTTAAAAAAACAGCTGGTATTGGGACTGGGACTGCAACCGCTTTCCAATGTGGAACAGAGATTTGAAATAGAAGATCAGGGCGTGAAAAAGCACCTATTGCTGCGCGGAGGATTAAGTAAAGGCACAGTAAACCTATCCTATTCATTTAACCGCTTTTTAAATGTGGCCCTTGGTTATGAATATAATTTTGGTCGCATTGACCGCGATTACCGCCTGGAAATGAGTGAGAGCGATTATCCACTGACCTTTTCTTATCAGTACTGGTACTACGGCCATGGAATGGAAATAAGTGTCTTTTCCAGGCCCATTTCCAATGTCTCTGTTGGACTGATTTATCGACCGGCTTTTACCTTAAGGGCCAAAATTAAACCGGAAACCAACTCAAACATAGTGAACCAGAGCAATCTGAAGGATTTGCAAATTCCCTCTTATCTTGGCCTGGGATTGCGCTATGATTTTAATCGAAGGACTTCGGTGGGTAGCGATGTCATTTATCAGGATTGGGAGAAGGGGTACAAAATAGAGGGTCAAACGCCGAATCATCTGTTTGCCAAATATTACCGCCTTGGCCTGGGTATTGAGAGAAGACAAAGTCATAAGCTATTCACCAATTTTTTCCAAAAAATGGATTATCGGGCCGGCTTTTTTTTCGGGCAACAAAATGTGCTCAGCGCCAGGAATGAAGTTAAAGAATATGGCTTAACTCTGGGGCTGTCCATGCCGATTACCCGGTTTAAGTCAAGAATTGACTTTTTATTCTTGTTGGGTAAACGTGGCAATTTGCAACAGAATCAATATGAAGAAACATTTATCAAGTTCGGATTTACCATTAACGCCAGCGAAATATGGTTTGTAAAATTTGAGGATTAGCAAACGCTAATGGAGGTACGTATCATGAGAGCTAAACAAAATTTCTGGAAAATAGCCCTGGCTTTGGTGTTGATGCTGGGCTTTTCATTTAATTTGTTGGCGCAAGACCTGTTGTTGGAAGAAGGAGTGGAACAGGAAGAAGAGGCCACAAACTGTATTCCTGAAAATTTAATGACGCCCTGGGATAGCCTGGCCAATAAACCTTTAAATCAGGATATTCGTCTAATTTATAACTTTGGATATGAGTATTACAAAAATCAATCCTATAAAGAAGCGTTACCCTACTTATGGAATGTTTATCTACATGACAGCACAAAATATGCTCGGGCTGCTGTGCGAAAAATTGCAGATATTTATTATTTACAGGGTAAAGTAGACAGTACCTTGATCATCTGCTATCGTGGATTAAAGCAATTTCCGGACATGGTGCGCTTGCATTACTATGCCGGAGCATTGCAAAATCGCCTGGGGAAATTCCGTTGCGCAATTCCTCATTTTGAGGCATTGGTTAAAAGCGATTCGAATAATGTAAATTATTTAAAAACTCTGGCTTTTCTCTATTTTAAAGCCGATGATGAAAAAGCCATTGATATTCAGAAAAAGGTCACAGAAAAAGAACCGGACAATCTGGAAGAGAGCGAACGGCTGGCCCAGTTCATGAACCATTTTTATGGTGAAGGAGCCGATTTAAAAATCAGAAAAGAAGCTTATTTAAAAGATCCGGAGAATATCGACCTGGCGATGAAATACGCCAAAGTCGCTGTGAGCTCCGGTGCTTACAAAGATGCCCTGGAACCGATTAGTAAAGTGATTCAAAAGAAGCCCAGCAAAGCGGCCTATTTGTTGCGGGCCGAAGCCTACGAGAACTTAAATGATAACTTTAAAGCCATTGAAGACTACAAACATATTTTAAAATTGGACCCAAAAGATGCAGATATTATGCTGCGCATTTCAGTCAATTACCGACTGGAAAATGAATTTTCTAAAGCCGAATACTGGATCAAAAAGGCGCTGTCTGTTAAACCAGGGTATGGCCTGGCTTACATTACACTTGGCGAGCTTTACGAAGCCGCTGTTCCTTACTGCCAGGAAAAGTTGAAACGAAAAAAGACGGCCTATGAAGACAAATTGGTTTATGAAAAAGCCTTACAAGCCTATAAGAAAGCAGAGAAAGATCCGGCGTTTCGCGCAAAATCGCGTAAAAAACAGGAAATCATAAAACCTTTTATTCCTACCCAGGAAGATCGTTTTATGCACAAAAACGATAAGATTAAATCACCGTGTTACAAGTGGATTATTGATTAGGAGATTGCGTTGTGAAATTAGCCATTGGCGCAGATCATGCTGGGTTTGTGTTGAAAGAAGAGATAAAGGAATATTTAAAAGCTAAAGACATTGATTTTAAAGATGTCGGCACCTTTAAAATAGAATCCTGTGATTACCCAGAGTTTGCCTATAAGGTGGGCCAGGCCGTGGCCAACGGAGAAGTCGATCTGGGGATATTGATTTGTGGAACAGGCATTGGAATGAGTATCACGGCCAATAAGATTAAAGGGGTTCGGGCGGCTCTGGTTCACGATAAACAGACGGCCAAACTTTCCAGGCAGCACAACGACGCCAACGTGCTGTGTCTGGGGGGAAGGATTCTGACTGAAGAACAGGCCAGACAAATTGTCGACGTGTGGTTGAACACCTCATTTGAAGGCGGCCGGCATGAACGAAGACTAAAGTTAATTACTCAATTAACGGGGCTTTAATTTAAGGGAGAGGTCATGTTGGAAAATTTGAAAAAACAGGATCCGGAAATATTTGAGGCCATATTAAAAGAAATGGATCGCCAGAACAACACCCTGGAGCTGATCGCTTCAGAAAATTTTGTTTCCAGGGCGGTTCTGGAAGCGGCCGGTTCGGTGATGACCAATAAATATGCCGAAGGTTACCCGGGGCATCGCTATTATGGCGGCTGCGAATTTGTGGATATCGCCGAAGATGTTGCTCGAGACCGCGCTAAAAAACTGTTTAATTGTGAGTACGCCAATGTGCAACCGCACTCTGGTTCTCAGGCCAATATGGCTGTCTATTTTACCTATTTAAAACCAGGCGATACGGTTCTGGGAATGAATCTAGCGCATGGAGGCCATTTAACCCATGGTTCGCCGGTTAATTTTTCTGGAAAGCTGTTTAATTTTGTAGCCTATGGCGTGAATAAGGAAACAGGGCGGATCGATATGGATGAGGTGGCGGAAAAAGCCAGGGAACACAAACCCAAAATGATCGTCGTTGGAGCCAGCGCCTATTCCCGTTTTTATGAATTTGACAAATTTAGAGAGATTGCCGATGAGGTGGGAGCTGTGTTGTTTGCTGATGTTGCCCATCCTGCAGGTTTAATCGCCGCCGGTTTGCATCCCAGCCCAATTCCTTACTGCGATGTGGTAACAACGACCACGCACAAAACATTGCGCGGGCCGCGCGGTGGCATGATCTTGATGGGCAAAGATTCCGAAAACAAAATGGGCATCGTGGCTCCTAAATCAGGTCGCGTTAAAATGATGTCCGAAATTATTGATAGCAACGTCATGCCTGGTATTCAGGGCGGGCCATTAATGCACATCATCGCGGCCAAAGCCGTGGCTTTTGGCGAAGCCTTGAAACCCGAATTTAAAGAATATGCCGCGCAAATCATTAAAAATGCTCAGACCCTGGCTAACGAACTCATCGCACGCGGCTACGATATTGTTTCCGGCGGAACAGACAATCACGTTTTTCTGGTGGACCTGACAGCTAAAAATATTACCGGCAAAGCAGCGGAAAATGCCTTACACGACGCCGGCATTACAGTAAACAAAAACATGGTGCCCTTCGATACGCGAAGTCCTTTTGTCACCAGTGGAATACGCATCGGTACGCCGGCTTTAACCACCAAGGGCATGAAGGAGAACGAAATGAAAATCATTGCGGAATTAATCGATCGTGTTCTCTCCAACATCGACGACAAAGGCGTTGCAGAAAAGGTGTTGCAGGAAGTCAGGGAGTTAAATAAACATTTCCAGATGTATTCCCTTTAACATTAGGGAGCAATAAACCCGGGCCTCACGGTGAATAACGTGGGGCCTTTTCATACAAAAGGCATGAAGAGGCAAAAAATCGAAGAAGTAGAAATGCCGTTCCTCGATCATCTCGAGGAACTGAGATGGCGTATTATTAAGTCGCTTATTGCGGTGGTTGTTTTTACCATCTTCAGTTTTATTTTTTCGGATCATATTCTTAATTTTCTACTGATTACGACTAAGAATTTAAAACACCCGCTCCAGCTGCAAGTTTTGAAAGTACAAACTGTTTTCCTCATCAAGCTGGAACTGGCCCTTATTGCCGGAATCATGCTCAGCTTGCCGGTCATTTTTTACCAGATCTGGGCTTTTGTGGCCCCCGGCTTGCTGGAAAACGAACGTAAATATGTCGTCCCGGTTATTACTTTTGCCACCATCAGTTTTCTTGTGGGCGCTGCCTTTGCCTTTTTTGTGATCATTCCCTTTGCACTTGATTTTTTCCTCAGCCTGGTTCCGCAAAACGTTAAGAACAATATTGCCCTGGATTTTTATTTTGGTTTTGTAGCGCGCATTGTACTGGTGTTTGGCGTTGTTTTTGAATTGCCCGTTGTAAGCCTGCTGTTAACCAAATTAGGGCTCTTAACCCCGCAATTTTTAAGAAAATATCGCCGTTACGCCATTGTCATCATTTTTGTTTTAGCAGCCATTTTAACGCCTCCGGATCCAACGACACAAATCATGTTGGCCCTCCCTCTCCTGCTATTGTATGAAGTGACCATCTGGATCAGTTACTTTTTTGCCAGGAAATCTAAACAGGAAGAAAAGAGTTAATATTGCTTAAAACAAAATATATTCTTATTTTAACTATCTTTAAATAATAAATTTAATTGGGACTTTAAAACATTTATGAATTCTCTTAAGGAAATTAAAAAAGCGGTAGCGCCGGAATTACAGGAATTCGAGCGGGTATTTAAGGAAATTTTGTCATCCAATGTGTTTCTGATCGATACCATTGCCAAGTATATTGTTAAGAATAAAGGAAAAGGACTAAGGCCCCTGCTGGTTTTGATGTCGGCCAAGCTGGTAGGGCAGCCTGTGCACGAAACCTATCTGGTGGCCTCGGTTGTAGAACTGTTACACACAGCCTCACTGGTTCATGACGATGTGGTGGACAGTTCCCTGGTGCGGCGGGGCTTTCCTTCCATTAATGCCTTGTGGAAAAATAAGATCGCTGTTTTAATGGGCGATTACTTGCTTTCCAAATGCTTGATTGGAGCCACCAAAACGGGAAGCCTGGAAGTAATGAATAAGCTGGCCATGGCTTCCAAGCGCCTGAGCAAAGGGGAGTTGATGCAAATCGAAAAAGCCCGCCAGTTGAAAATTACCGAAGACGAATACTTTGACATCATTTCCAACAAAACCGCGGCTTTGATGGGAACCGCATCGGAACTGGGAGCCATTACGGTTTCTGAAGACAAAACCGATCACGAAAATTTAAAAAACTTTGGTGAAAATTTGGGCATTGCCTTTCAGATTAAAGACGATTTGCTGGACTATTACGGCCATCAGAAAATTTTGGGCAAGCCGGTGGGCAATGATTTTAAAGACAAAAAGATCACGCTTCCTTTAATCCATGCCTTTAATCAGGCCTCAAGAAAAGAAATCTCCAATATTAAGCGCCGACTTAAAAAAGGCGTTTCCCCTCAGGATGTGCAGTTTATTCTGGATTTTGTGGCGGAGTACAACGGCATTCAATATGCAGAAGCCAAACTGAAAGAGTATTCCGAAAAAGCCAAACAGTGCATTGCGGCCTATTCCGATGGCCCGGTGAAAAAAGCCATGGAAGCGTTTGTGGATTTTACGATTAATCGTGCAAAATGAGACATGAGTTCTACGAAAAGAATATTGATCATCCGCTTCAGTTCCATTGGCGACATTCTTTTAACCTCTGCTTTTATTCGTCAGACGCGCATGGCCTACCCTGATGCGCAAATCGATTTTGTAATCAAAAAGAAATTTGCCGATTTAATACAGTACAACCCGCACATCAATCGCCTTTATGCCTTTGATGAAACGAAAGGATTAAAGGGCTTGCTGCAATTGCGCAGTCGGCTACGACGCAATGCCTACGATTATGTGTTCGATTTGCACAACAATATGCGCAGCCGGATCGTAACTCTGTTCCTGCCGGCAAACATTTTCAGAATGAAAAAGAACAAAATTAAGCGCGCTTTGCTGGTCTATTTTAAACTGAATTTGTTCAACGAAAAGGTTTCTATTGCTCAAAAATATCTGACTGTAGGTAAGCCTCTGGGCATTAAAGACGATCAACACGGGCTGGAATTGTACTGGAAAGATTTCCAGATTAAAGGGCTGGAAAAAAAGGTCGGATACAAACTGTTGAAAGAACGGTTCGTGGCCCTTGCGCCCGGCGCGGGATTTAAAACCAAACAGTGGCCCATTGAATATTTTCGCTCTTTACTCCTTAAAATCGAACAAAACAGCGATTTTAAGATTGTGTTGCTGGGCAGCGCTTCAGAGCAGGATTCCTTCCGACCGCTGGAAACCTCGAAGCGCGTGATGAATCTGGCCGGCCGCTTGAGTTTGCTGGAATCGGCTGTTATTTTAAACCGCGCGCAATGGCTGGTTTCCAACGACTCCGGATTAATGCACATGGCGGCTGCTGTAAACACGCCGGTGCTGGCGATCTTTGGTTCGACCGTGCAGGAATTGGGTTTTTTCCCCTTTCGCGTTAAAAATATTGTGCTGGAAAACAGGGGGTTGTGGTGTCGCCCCTGCTCGCACATTGGCCGAAACCGCTGCCCTCTGGGGCATCTAAAATGTTTAAAATCCATTACACCGGATCAGGTGTTTGAACATTTAAAACAATGGATGTGAAATGAAAATAATCGCCAGAGCGCTTTACAGATTTTTAATCATGCCTCTCCTTTTGTTCCTGGTTCATCTGGCCGGCCTGTTTAATAACAAGATTAAAAGGGCCCTTTCCGGACGCTATCAGGCCATTTCCATACTCAATCGACTGACTGCGGATGAAAAGCCCATCCTGATGATTCACGCCGCTTCACTGGGCGAGTTCGAACACATTCGACCGCTCATTTTTCGGCTGGGGCAAAAATTCAAGATCGTGGTTACCTTTTTTTCGCCTTCGGGAATGGAACATGCCAGAAAGACCTGGCCGGACGAGGTGCATGTCTATTTGCCCTTTGATCTGTTTTCTTTGTGGAACAGATTGTTTAAAAGATTGGCGCCTGAGATGTTGATTATTTCCAAACACGATATCTGGGCCTCGATGGTTCTGGCTGCTGCCAAAAGGGGCGTTCCCATCTATTTGGTCAATGCCTCGCTGGCCGAAGGCTCGTCCAGATTGAATCCGCTTTACCGCTTCTTTTTGCAGGAAGCGTATCAAGCGCTGGATGGCGTGTTTACCATCAGTGAAGAGGATGCGCAGCGTTTCCGCCGTTATTTTAAATTGAATGCGGTGCAGTGCATGGGTGACACCAAATTCGATCAGGTTTTGATTCGCAAAGAGCAGGCCATGGAACATGATTTGATCGATCCGGCCTGGGCCAAAGGCGAAGTACTGGTGCTGGGCAGCATCTGGCCCGAAGATTTTAAGGTAATACAGGAAGGTCTGGGGCCATTGCTGCAGAGCCATCTGGATTTGAAGGTGATCGCCGTACCGCATCAGCCTTCGGCGCATTTTGTGCGTAGTTTGCTCCAGTTTTTTGAAGCCTCTGGCGTGGCCAGGTACACGGATCACGCCTTGTCAAGCGAAACGCGGGCGCTGGTGGTGGATGTGGTGGGCGTTCTGGCCGATCTTTACAAATATGCGCGCTTTGCCTATGTGGGCGGCAGTTTTAAGCAGGGTATCCACAACGTGATGGAGGCTGCGGTTTACGGCATTCCGGTTATGTTCGGGCCGGTGCATCACAATTCGTTTGAAGCATTAGACCTGGTGCAAAACGGAGGGGCGCTGGTGATAAAAGACAAAAACGATTTTTTAACTATAATGCAAAAATTGATGAATGATGCAGCCTTTGTCCGCCAGATGGGCCACAGGACGGCCGACTATGTACAACGCAAAACCGGCGCTACGGAACGTATATTAAAGGCCTGGGAGGGGGTGATTTGAAGGAAAAGGGAGATTCAGGCAAGCAGATGGGTAAAATAATGTAATACTACCTGTATTTTTAATATCGGAGCGCGCGCTATTCGCAATTTGCTGGTCTGGTCTTACATACGCTCGATATTTAATACCTTATTTTGTTTTAGCCCTTGATTGGTCCATTATAAGCCTTGCATTTTATACAAAAAGAAATACAACCCAATTGACAGAAAGAATGCTATATAGCCAATGAAAAGGAATTGCGCTGTGAACATAGCAGAATTTTTCGTGCCTTCATTCGTAACGTAAAACTTGTATGCAATCAAATTTGCTAACGAACCGAAAAGACTTCCAA
>NZ_JBSMDE010000197.1:0-46697 GCF_056497305.1 Caldithrix sp.
GGGCAACTTATGCCCAGGCGGTGAGGAACCGTGCCGGCATGTCATTCTGATCCCGCTTCAGCGGGAGAAGAATCCCCTCCACTGGAACACACGCAAACGCAACGTAACACGAGCTTCAGCTCGAGACTTTGTAAGGGCTAAGCATTTATGGCGAGCTTTTATTTTAAAACCCATCCCCCGCCCCCCTTCCCTTTAAAAAAAGGGAAGGGGGCCGGGGGGTTAGGATCTTCAGCTTAAAAATTTTCGCATCCCGCTAAGCGGGATTATAAGTTTTAAGGGAAGTGAGCTACAAACATTTCGTCCCTGCGGGACTTTAAATTTAAATTGTCAGCTAGGGCCGGAATTCGACAATCCCCCTGCTCGTTCAAAATGACAGCCAGGGAAAATAGGCTTTTCGTTTTACAGACTACCGTTCAATTCTCTTTTTAAAAACTGACCTGTGTAGGATTTTTTTACTCGAATGATCTCTTCAGGCGTACCTTCGGCAATTATGTAGCCGCCTTTTTCACCGCCTTCCGGTCCCAGGTCAATAATCCAGTCCGCCGTTTTAATCACATCCATATTGTGTTCAATAACTACCACAGTATTACCCTTATCCACCAGCCGGTTTAAAACATTCAGCAACATGCGGATGTCTTCAAAATGCAGGCCGGTGGTAGGCTCATCCAGGATGTAAAGGGTGTTGCCAGTTCCTACTTTACTCAGTTCCGTTGCCAGTTTTACACGCTGGGCCTCTCCGCCGGACAGCGTGGTAGCCGGCTGGCCCAATTTAATGTATCCCAATCCCACATCGTACAGGGTTTGTAAGCGTCGCCTGACAGGCGGAATGTTTTTCAAAAAGTCCAGCGCTTCTTCCACGGTCATATCCAGCACATCGGCAATGGATTTACCTTTGTATTTAATTTGCAAGGTTTCGCGATTGTAGCGTTTGCCTTTGCACACCTCGCATTGAACATACACGTCAGGTAAAAAATGCATTTCAATTTTTTTTATCCCGTCGCCTTCGCAATGTTCGCAGCGCCCGCCTTTCACATTAAAACTAAAGCGGCCGGGTTTGTAACCCCGAATTTTAGATTCGGGTAATTGGCTGAACAGGTCGCGAATGGGGGTAAAGAGTCCGGTGTAGGTAGCAGGATTGGAACGCGGCGTACGTCCAATTGGCGACTGATCCAGATCGATCACTTTGTCGATGTGTTCCAGGCCGTCGATGCCCTGATGGGCCAGAGGCGTTTTCTTCGCTTTGTAAAAATGGCGGGCCAGGGCCGCGTAAAGGGTTTCGTTAACCAGGGTGCTCTTTCCGGAGCCGGAAACTCCGGTTACGCAGATCAATTTTCCCAGAGGAAAACGGACATCGATCTTTTTTAAATTATTGCCCTGCGCTCCCCGCACCGTTAAAAATTTTCCGTTGCCTGGCCGACGTTCAGCCGGTATTTCAATCGTCTTCTGGTGCGAAAGATACAGGCCAGTTAAGCTCTTTTTGTTTCTGGCAATCTGTTCGGGTCGGCCGGTGGCCACTACAGCTCCGCCATGCAAACCGGCCCGCGGTCCCAGATCGATCACAAAATCCGCTTCTTCTATGGTTTCGCGATCGTGCTCCACCACTAGCACGGTGTTCCCCAGATTGCGCAATTCTTTTAAGGTATGGATTAATTTTTTGTTGTCTCGCTGATGCAGCCCAATGCTCGGTTCGTCTAAAATGTACAAAACACCAACCAGTTGCGAACCGATTTGCGTGGCCAGGCGAATGCGTTGCGCCTCTCCCCCGGAGAGCGTGCCTGCCGTACGGCTCAGCGTAAGGTAATCTAACCCAACGTTGATTAAAAACTGCAGCCGTTGCTGGATCTCCTTTAATATCTGATGGGCGATTTGCCTTTCCTGGTTAGTCAAGCGCAAATGAGAGAAAAATGCTTTGGCCTCGCTGATGGACATCTCCGTAACCTGATGGATATTCTTGCCATTAATGGTCACCGCCAGCGCTTCCTTGCGCAATCTTGTGCCCTGGCATTCATCGCAAATTAAATTATTCATAAAACCTTCGATCCAGCGCCGGACATGAGACGATGCGGTTTGCTTGTAACGGCGTAGAAGATTGTTTACGATGCCTTCGTAATTGGAATACCACTCCACATAGGCTTTGTCGCGTTTGTAAACAAATTTTACCTGCTCATCGCCCGTGCCGTACAGGATAATGTTGCGAATTTCTTGCGGTAAATCTTTCCAGGGCGTATCCAGACTAAAACCCAACTTGCGCGCTAAGCTGGCAATCATCTCGTACAACCAGCCTTCATGGCGCCCGCTAAGCACCGTAATGGCGCCCTGATTGATGGAAAGCGACTCATCCGGTACGATCAAGTTCGGATCGATTTGAGTCAGCACGCCCAGGCCGTCACATTTAGGGCAGGCCCCGTAGGGACTGTTAAAAGAGAAGGTACGTGGGGCTGGCTCTTCGAAAGACAGCTGGCAATGGGGACAGGCAAATTGCTCACTGAAAAGTACATCCTGATCTTCATCCGGCTTATTAATGTAAACCAGGCCCCCGCTCTGTTTGATGGCCAATTCCACGGAATCGGTTAACCGTTTCTGAATATCGCCGTTAATCACCAGGCGATCAACCACCAGTTCAATATTGTGTTTCTTATTCTTCTCCAGGCTGATCTCTTCATCCAGGAAGCGGATTTGTCCATCCACTCTTACGCGCACAAAGCCATCTTTGCGGAATTGATTAAAAACCTCCTTGTACTCCCCTTTTCTTCCCCGAACCACAGGCGCCAGCACCTGAAAGCGCGTGCCCTCAGGCCAGCTCAAAATCGTGTCAACGATTTGCTGTACCGTTTGTCTTTCCACCGGTCGACCACACTGGTAACAGTGCAATTTACCAATGCGGGCAAACAGCAAACGCAGATAGTCGTAAATCTCGGTGACCGTACCCACCGTGGAGCGGGGATTGCGACTGGTGGATTTTTGTTCAATGGAAATGGCAGGTGACAAGCCTTCGATGTAATCCACATCAGGCTTTTCCATCAACCCTAAAAACTGCCGGGCATAGGCGCTTAACGATTCTACATAGCGGCGCTGCCCTTCGGCATAGATGGTGTCAAAGGCCAAACTGGATTTTCCCGAACCCGATAGTCCGGTGATGACCACAAATTTGTCGCGTGGTATTTTGACATCTATGTTCTTAAGATTATGTTCTCTGGCCCCTTTAACCAATAAATAATTCTTCTTGCTCATCGTTACCTTTGTTCATGCATTGATCTTTAATGGATAAGTACCTGAAAAATAATAATATAAAATGACAAGGGCAACTCATACCCCATTGTTTTTTAAAAGAAACTTGTGCGCAAAATGGACGCCCACACCACCTGCATTTTTAAAACATGGGTTTTAATATTTTAATCGCAGAAAGTTCCGTTAAAAAGGCTCGTCCTGATTCAGGTCAATCTTCCAATCCCAATGCCCAGAGCAATTTGCCAATTAAAAAGAATAAAACGGCCACTTCCGGATTTGGACGGTCCACTCCGCCCTTACGGACTTTTTATTTAAATAAGACTCTTATGCTTAACGGTAAGAACAGGCACCTTAACAGCGCGGATAACGCGTTCTGTCGTACTACCCAACAAAAGGCGATCGAGTCCCACCATGCCATGGGTTCCAATGATGATTAGATCCAGTTTCTGTTCTTCAACATATCTGGCGATCGCTTTGTGCGGTTTTCCTTCTGTAACCACTTTGGTTATTTTCACTTTTTTTAGTTCAGGAATGTTGCCAATGGCTTCATCCATCCGCTTTTCCACTTTCTGTTTAATATCCGGAATCATATCCAGTACTGATTTCATGCCCCAGGCATACAGCGCGGGATGGACTTCCTGTTCCACAGCATACAATAGATGCAATTCACATTGCGCATCCTCCATCCAGGCTGCCGCTGTTTTCAGAGCTTCCATGGAGGGCTCGCTAAAATCCATGGGCACCAGTATCTTGGAAAACTTCTCTTTAACAAAATACGCGGTACGCACCGTTAACACAGGACAACGGGCATAACGCACGACTTTTTCGGCGACACTGCCAATTAAAAAATGCTCCAGCCCGGAACGGCCATGCGTCCCGATGACCACCAGATCAAAACTATTTTTATTGATGTAACCCAAAATAGCCGAAGGGGCAGAATAGCCACGAATGACCTCATGCCTGATCCTTAAGTGCTTGTGGTGTTGCGTCTTTTTACGCATCTTGTCTAAAAGTAATTGTTCTATTTCGTGCTCTTCTGCTTCAACCTCTTTTAATTTTTCTTCCATCTCAAGCGGATCATCTTCAAAAAGCAGTCTGGCATGCAATACGGTTAGCTCCGCATCAAATCTGGAAGTTAGAATAAGAGCCTGATCCAGAGCGGCTCTGGCTGTATCAGAGAAATCGGTTGGTACAAGGATTTTTTTTATTTCCATAACGCTCTCCTCATCTTATCGAACGAGTGCAATTTAAGCATTGAATTAAAATGAAACAAAAGTTAACGGTTAATAATTTCGCCGTCAATCCATTTGCTTTTCCAATTTCAAATGTATTGAAAGGATGCGCCTTTTAATTTTTCATTTACAATTTAAAAAATTTGAACGAATATAAATTGTGGAATCTGGTAGAACATTTGCTTAAATTATTTATCATGAATGAGGAGCATTGGAAAACGATATGAAAAAGATATTGATCGTAGACGATGATAACTTGATCCGTGATTTGTTGTTTGAAATCTTTGCTGATAAAGGATACAAAGTGTTTGAAGCAGAAAACGGCAATCGTGCGCTTCAGTTATTGAAGGGCGAATCCTTTGATTTAATCATTACAGATATCATCATGCCTGACAAAGAAGGCATTGAGACCATCATAGAGATCAAGAAAAAATTACCTGCTGCCAAAATCATTGCCATGTCCGGTGGAGGGCAATTAGACGCCAACAGCTATCTTTCGATTGCCAAAAAATTAGGGGTTCAACATACCATAAACAAACCATTTGATCCACAGGAATTAATAAGGATCGTAGAGCAAATGCTGGAGTCCGGATCACCAGCCTGATTGATGTTTTTCGTGAAACATGAATGGGCTCAGCTAAAAAGCACCGAATCATACGAAATGTAACAACTTCTTACGCTTGTCAACCGGATTTATTGTTGAAGTTGGGCGTATTGTGTTTTCAAGGTGGATACTTACATTTTGCTAATTTTTTTAATATTACAAAAAAAACGGTCAAGTAAATTTGTTTTTACTGGAATTAGTGAATGCGGTGCCGCGGGAGCATTCCTTTTACATATTTTTTCAAGCAATTCAGTCATCATTTTTTTAATAATTCGCTTGATTTTTATTGGTAAAATATTAAAATGTAAAAGGGCGACTGAGTGGTTGTGAATAAAATGTGGGTAACTTTCACTTTTCAACAACCCAAGAGTCTTTGACCGATAAAAACAAAAACAAAATTTTGCCTGGAATTTCTAAATTTTTGTTTTTTAACGGATTAGAGTTTTTACATTTATTATTTAAATATAAACAACAAAAGAAAATTTTTGTGAGTTTTATTATTTAGAAAACTTAAGTTGTGGATAACTATAAGGATAAGGGAAGGAAATGGAGTCAGATTTAGCACAGAAATTGAATCCTGCCGAGAGTGTATGGAAGCACATCCAACAAATTCTGCGTGAATACATTAATATTCGTAGTTACAACACCTGGTTTGCCCCTATTGAGGCTGTGGAATTGAATGACCAGTTCCTCGAATTGCGCGTACCCAATCGTTTTTTTTGTGAGTGGATTGACAATCACTACCGCAAAGTTTTAAACAATGCCATTGTTCAGGTTCTGGGGGAGCACAGAAAAGTTAAATATCACATCAAAAACACCACTCTGCCTGATTCGCCATATGTAGCGACAGATATTCAACCCACGCCATCGGAGTTGAACAAGGTTTCTTTAACGCCCTCGGTGGTAGATTCCCCTTTTTACACGCGCATTAATGAGCGCTACACCTTTGAAAATTTCGTAGTAGGCGATGGTAATAATTTTGCTTACGCTGCGGCCAGGGCCGTTGCCGATTCACCTGGGAGAACCAATTACAACCCTCTTATTGTTTACGGCGGTACGGGACTGGGCAAAACGCATTTAATTCAGGCCATCGGAAACTATGCCCTGTTTAAATATCCATCGACCAAAGTCTTTTACACATCCAGTGAGACATTTACTTCGCATTTTATCAACGCCATTCAGCAGAATCGAGTCTCTGAATTTTCCGCTTACTATCGTTCCTGTGATATTTTGCTTCTGGATGATATTCACTTTTTTAGCAACAAAGGCAAAACCCAGGAAGAATTTTTTCACACCTTCAACGATTTGCATCAGAATGGCAAGCAAATTGTTCTGACTTCGGACCGGCCAATTAATGAATTGATGGACCTGGAAGAGCGTTTGATCTCCCGTTTTAAATGGGGCTTGATTGTGGATGTTCAACCACCGGATTTTGAGACGAGACTGGCCATTTTGCGCAAAAAGTGCGATGAGAGCAATCTGGATATTCCCGGAGACGTACTGGAATATCTGGCAGCCAATTTGGTGGAAAATGTTCGCGAATTGGAAGGCGCTTTAACCAAGATCATGGCTCAGGTTACCTTTACAGCAGCTGAACCTACTCTGGACCTGGCCCGGCAGATCGTCAATGAAATTGCACCGCCGGATAAAAAGGTTTTGACCATCGAATCCATCGTGGAATACACAGCCAAAGTTTTTAATTTGTCATCCGATCATTTGCGCGCTAAAACCCGCAAAAAAGATATTGTACGCGCCAGACAGATCGCCATGTACCTGGCCAAACAGATGACCAACCACTCCTTAATCACCATTGGCCTACATTTTGGCGGGCGCGACCATTCAACCGTTATTCATGCCATCAACACCATTGAATCTTTGATTAAAAAAGACAGCAATCTGAAAAATCAGATTGAGGCCATGAAGAAACATCTGGTTTACCAAAAATAAGCGGGAAATGGACGACTAAGACCGGTAACTTTAACTTCTAAGGCAACAGAGCCGCAACCAAAATACATTTACACAGGAATTTAAGTAACCACATAGTGCACAGATAAGCATTTTTAAATTAAAAATTTAAAATTACGAATTACGAATTAATTTGCGAAGGGGCAACTTATGCCCAGGCGGTGAGGAACCGTGCCGGCATGTCATTCTGAGAATCCCTTACATTGGCAGACCATTCGAAAGAACAATGTAACTCGTGTTTCAATCCGCCACTTTGTGAGGGCGAAGCATTTATGGCCAGCTTTTGTTTTAAAACCCATCCCCCGCCCCCCTTCCCTTTATTAAAAGAAGGGAAGGGGGCCGGGGGGTTAGGATCTTCAGCATAAAAATTTTCGCATCCCGCTAAGCGGGATTATAAGTTTTGAAGGAAGTATTCTAAGCCAGCAGACCGTGAGCCAAAACAATTTAAGTAACCTCAGAGGGCACCCGTCTTGCAGACGCAGCCGGTTGGAGTCAAGCGGAAATCTCGATCTTCGGGGACAGGCAAAGAAGTAATTTTTAATTAAAACCGCCTTTTTGTGCATACGCGACTTTGCTGGCTTCGCTGTGGTCGATTTCTGATTGTAGCACTTTGTCTAGACAAATCCGCAAAATTTACATACATCCTGTTATGAGGTAAGCTCCGATTTACACAAATACTGCTTTGTATAGCCCCACTCGTACAAAAAGTAAAACGGAGACTTTGAGAAAAATTTCTTGACAGAATATCAGAAAATAGCTATTTTACTATTGCAAATTATAGCAAATGATAGCAAAGAATGGCATGGATGATCTTCTGACAGCCAGACAGGTACAGGAGCTATTAAAAGTTGATCGCACAACCGTTTACCGCATGTTGAAAGATGGGCGGTTAAGCGGCGTGAAAATTGGCAAAAACTGGCGTTTTCCGCGTAAAAATATTGAAGCTCTTCTGCAGAACAAATCCATTGACAGAAAAACCGCACATGACCAGACGATTATTTTCCCCAAACATTGTATTCAAGGTTTACAGGACATCTTTAGCGACGTGGCCGGGGTTAGCTGTGTGACGGTAGATGCCCGTGTGCAGTTCTTAACGGATGTGAGTAATCCCACTCCCTTCTGCCAGGCCGTCCAGAGTACGCCTCAAGGACTGGCCCTGTGTCGCCAAAGCTGGCAGGAAAGCATTGCCAACAGAAAACATCCGGATCAATTTCAGACCTGTCACGCCGGACTCAGTTATACCGTGGCCTGTATTCGTTCAAAAGATTTATTCGAGGCCTATATTCTTTGCGGACAATTCTGCCGAAATGCTAAACAGAAGGAACGCATCAAACAATCAATACCAGAACTGGCTAAACGAGTGCAAGTTTCAGAACAAGAATTGAAGCGCTCAGCCCAAGAAATTCAGGTTCTGAGCCCCAGAGTCAATGCCAGATTAAAGGAATGGCTGGAAAAGCTGGCGCAATCGCTGATCGATCTGACCAGCGAGCGTAACAATTTGATACAAAAATTACAGCAGATCAATCAGTTGAGCGCTGTTCAGGAAAAATCTCTCACAAACCAATAAATTACTCATATTTCACCAATCAAAGGAGTTGTTATGAAACGATTTAGTCTGGTTACGGTATTGATCGTGCTGTTACTGATGCCCCTGGCTGTTTGGTCCAATGGCTTAAGCCTGAATAGCATTGGGCCCAAGTCTCTGGGAATGGGCGGCGCTTTTGTGGGGCTGGCCGACGATTACACAGCCCTTTACTGGAATCCTGCGGGATTAATCCATTTACAGGGGGCATATGTGGGCCTTTTTGTCACAGATGTTGTTCCCATGGCCACCTACAAGTACGACATGGCTCAAATTGACACCAAGGCCAAAACCAATCACTATCTTTCTCCCAATTTAATGGCTTACTGGACCTGTAAATTAACCGACAAATTAAAAATGGGGTTTGGCGCTTATGTTCCAGCCGGTTTGGGCGTTGAATGGGAAGGCAAGGATTTGATTCCTTTTACCATGCTGGATAGCAATGGCGATGGTGTTCCTGACACGCCGATGGGGCCGTATGAATGGATGTCTAAAATTGGCGTGTTTAATTTCTCTCCTGCGGTTTCTTTTAAAGCCAATGATCAGCTCTCTTTCGGCCTGGCCGTGAATATTTTTTATGGTATGTTTGATATGAAACGCCCGGCAACCTTAAGAGATCCGATGACTGGAGCAGTGGCTGGATATGCTCAGTATTCCGAGAGTTCCAGTGGACTGGGCTATGGCGTTACGCTGGGCATGTTGTACAAATTTTCCGAACGATTCAGCTTTGGTTTAAGCTTTAGAACCAAAACCAATGTAACCATGAGTGGCGAGGCAAAAAATCCGGGTATGGCAGCAGCCGGCTATGCCACCAAAAGCGATTTTGATCGTGATGTGGCCTGGCCTTTGTGGCTTGCCGGTGGTTTGGCCTTTAAACCAACCGAGCAGTTAACGTTAACGGCCGATTTACAATGGAGTCAGTGGAAAGAGAGCGAAAAAAACTTTACCACTAAATTTAAAGATGCGGCCTGGAAAGCAGGCAGTGAAGCCACAGGTGAAAATATTTTCCATCTATACTGGGAAAATGCCTTACAAATTCGAGTAGGTGCAGAGTACAAATTGAACGAAGCCATGGCCCTGCGCGGCGGCTGGTACTACGATCCGGCTCCGGCTCCGGACAAAACCTACAATATTCTTTTCCCAAGCATTACCTACAATGGGGTAACCGTTGGCGGTTCCTACTCATTGGGCGCGTTGCGTTTCGATGGCGGTCTGGAGTATCTGTTTGGCAAAGAACGTGTAATCACCTCACCTGGCGCTTACGGCGCTGTACCCGGTACGCACAATATGAATATTTTTGCCTTTAGCGTTGGCGTAGGGTATCAGTTCTAAGGTAAGTTTTCTTAAATTCACTTTTTTTGATCATCCGGGAGGAGGACTCTTCTCCCGGATGTTTTAAAATGAATACTTCAATCTGCAGAACAATGCTTTGCCAATCCCGCCAAATTCTGACAAAGCACCTCCGTTACTGATAAAAGCGATGATGTAAACATCTACGTTGGTTAAAACCGACCAGGCAATCGAAGGGGCAATAACATGCGAATGATCATCCGGATTGATCAGGGCGAAAACGTCTGCTCGTACCAGGGGATGTACATCGTAAGCCAATTCCTGAAATAAGGACCAGCGAGAAACCGTTAATAGCCCGATTTTCTGGGCCTGTAGCTGATAGAGGCCGGCGTTTTGTGTCAGCCCGGTACGATTGTAAAGCGCTTCGCTGTGGATGTAGAAGGAATTGGGAAAAGCGTAATCGGCCGAAAGAACCATTTGCAGATTGTTCTTTTTGTTGTCGCTTAATGAAGGAAAAAAGGGGGCGGGGGAGGGCAGCTTACCACTTTTGTAAAGAGGTTCGCTCCAGCGTAATTCTCCGCGAAAGCCGGCATCCTTAATATACCCCGACCAGGCCAACCCCAGAGCTTTCCGCCTGTGATGGCTAGCGACCAAAAAATAAATATCATATTCCCCTGAGTGTGTGGCCCACAAAAAGGCCATGGTCTGCTTTTGCGCTGAGCGAGCGGGTTGGTAGGCCAGTTCCAGATGGGACAAGGTTCCGGTAAAATATTGAACGCGAATGGCATCCGAACCGGGGCGCTCTTCGTAATCGAAATCAAGAATGGAAAGCGGATTAAACAGATCGATGATGTTCCAGACCAGGCTGGTGCCCCAGGCGATTCGCTGGCGGCCTGCCGTAACCTGCCACTTTTCTGCCATAAAATCCAGGTAAAGCCGATCGAGTTCAATGTAGCTGAACCATTGATTGGAATCGATCAGTTTGCGGCCAAGGTCGATTAGAGGATAATGATGAATGATCTGTTTGCTAAAGTCTGGATATTTTTGCACAGTCTGACCGTAATAAGTTCTCCAGCGTGTTTCAGCGTAAACGGTTAACCGGGACGTCATGAAAAATTGGCTATTCAATCGACCGTGAATCAGGTGATCGTTCAATCGGCCATGGATTTGCGGCAGTTTTGAGTTGGAATAGAGATATTTGACGTAACCAGACAGTGCGTAGTCGAAGGGGAACGCGACGTCTGGCTTTAAAAAAGCGCTGAGCATCAGGAATACCATGCCCCAGAGACGGTTACGGTACACTTTGCAATCTGGCATCATAAAGTCCATTATTAATGTTTGAGCAAAGAATGTCGGTTACGTTTGTGTTTCCACATTCTCTTTTCCCGTGTCTTGTTCAATCCTTCCATCGTGAAGGGTAATGACCCTGCGGGCCCGGCGAATGACGCGTGCGTCATGGGTGGAAAAGATGAACGTCATGTTAAACGCTTTGTTCAATTGTTCCATTAAGTCCAGTAAATCGTCAGCGGATTGGGAATCCAGATTGGCCGTTGGTTCATCGGCTAAAACGAATTGCGGTCGGGAGGCCAGCGCCCTGGCTACCGCCACGCGTTGCTGCTGCCCACCGGAAAGCTGACCTGGCCGGTTGTGCATACGATCGGCCAGGCCCACAGCCTGCAGCAATTCCTTTGCCCGACGCTGACGTTCTTCTTTAGGCACGCCCTGTAAAAGCATGATGAATTCAACATTTTCCAGAGCCGTAAAAACAGGGATCAGATTGTAAGCCTGGAACACAAATCCAATGTGGTGCAGCCGGTACTCTACCAGTTTACTGCCTTTTAACTCGTTCAGCTTTATGCCATCCACCGTTATCTGGCCAGCGCTGGGTCGATCTAAACCGCCGATCATATTCAAAAAAGTGGTTTTGCCGGAACCGCTGGGCCCCACAATGGCCGTGAATTCGCCTTTTTCAAATTCAATGGTCACCTTGTTTAAGGCTTGCACCGGAACAGCCGTGGTGTTGTACACTTTACTCAGATTTTCTACTTTAATCAATGCCATGGTCATCTTCTCCTTGTTCCTCATTTTAAAGTGTGCGAATGGCTCTGGCCGGTTCCAGACGAATGGCCTTAATGGCCGGCATCACGGCCGCTGCGCTGGCGGTGAAAATGATCAGAACCGTCAGAAAGGCGTACAATTCGGCCGGCAATGTAGGGTAGAGAATAGAACCGGTGCCGTACAATTCAAGACTGGCCTGAAATATCGATAGATTAATGCCCGAGTGATTGGTCAGGTAAATGGTCAGTCCTCCGATGATGACGCCCACAATCCCACCGGTAATGGAGAGCATGATGCTTTCCAGCAGGATCATGGTAAAAACACGTATTCTCTTCATGCCGATGGCCATCAGCATGCCCAGTTCACGGATGCGATCCACCACCGACATGAGCATGGTGTTGGTGATGCCAAACAGCACGGCAAAGAGAATAAAGACCAGAAAGAAATAGGTGTAAAGAATCATCAGATCAGCAATGAAAGCGGTTTCTGGAGAACGCTCTTTCCATGATTCTACCAGGAGCCCGGGAAACCAGCTTTTGAGCATGCTTGTCTTCTCCTTCAATTGACTGGCATCGCTTAAACGGATGGCGATCTCATGAACGACCGGGCGCCCGATATTGTCCGCCAAAAATGATTGTTTCAAAAAGACCGTTCGTTCGTCAAAGGGGGAAGATTCTGTTTTGAATATGCCCACGACGCGGCAAGCGATATTGACCAGCTCGCCGTTCAGCCCTTCAAAACCGAGCACCAGTTTGGAGTGAAGGCGCAAATTTAAACGTCGGGCCAGCTTTTGACCGATGACAATGGAATTTTCTCTGGGAGAATTAAAATAGCCGCCCTGCACGATTCTCTGGTTAATGGTCGTTACCTGCGCTTCATCGTTGGGATTAATGCCGAAAATTTCCACCGGGTAGGAGGAGGTGGCAGAGGAAGCCATGCCCAGGAACCGGGTACGGGCCGAAATACCCGTTAGCCCTTCGCTTGATTTTAATTTTTGAATGATTTCATTGGAGTTGGGAATGAAGCGTCGCACGCTCTTATTTTCATCGAATTTGGGATGGTGAATTTGAATGTGCGCCAGATCGCGATCAATGGCCGATTTGACCATCGAATCGCCCATGGCGACCATCAATCCCCCGGAAAATAGGCCGCCCCATAGTCCAAAGGCGATGGCCAGGATGACAATTAAACTGCGGGTTTTATTGCGCCAGACGTTTTTCCAGGCCAGGGCCAGTAACATAGTCACCTCCTCTCAGGCATGTAATGCATTGTGTGGTTCCAGTCGTTTAATGAAAAAGAGCGGATAAATGAAGGTGGCAAGGGCCAGTAAAAAGACCACCAGGGCCTGGTTGAAAAAGATGGTCGGATCGGAACTGAAGCTGAAGATCGGTTCCACGCCGAACAATTCAAACGATTTGGCCGCTTCACCTGTAAAGTGGATGGGATGATGGGTGTAGTACAAAACGATGGGAAAGGCTCCTGCAATGCCGCTTAAAGCCCCGGCTAAAGAGATAAAGATGATTTCTCCCAGGGTGACCAGCAATAGTCGGCTCTGTTTCATGCCCACGGCGATCAAAATGCCAAATTCCCTTCTCCGTTCATTAATCATCATTACAATCGTGCCAAAGAGGCCAAAAGCAATGACCACGTACAAAATGGCCAACATCAACATGCCAGAAATATTGTCTAACTGAATGCTCTGGTACAATTCGGGTAGCATGGTTTGCCAATCCAGCAAGCGGTAATGAGGGGGAATGTGTTTTAAAAGCTGACTTTTAGCCTGACTCAAATGGCGGTTTCCTTCTAACAGGATGGCCACTGAGGTCAGACGCCCGGGCATTAAAAAGATGTCCTGCGCTGCCTTGAGCGGGAGATAAACCATGGTGTTGTTCAATTCTCTGACCGGGTATTTGATAATGCCTTTTACCGGTAAAAGAGCGGCAGCAATTTGTCCATGATAAGCCTGACCATAAAGCACCAGACTGTCGCCAGGGGAAAGACCGAGCATCCGGGCCAGCCCCTTACTGATCAGTACCGCATAGTCATCTTCCTGTAAAAAGGCGCCCTCCACCAATCGCGTTTGCAGGCCCGTGGTCTGGTTTTCGCGTTGAGGATCGATGCCAATCACCTGGCCTACACGCGTGGTTGTTCCAAACGAGAGTAGGGCAAAGGCCTCCAGACGCGGGGCAACGCCCGTTACGTGAGGAAGATTGGCTAAGCGGTCGAAATCGAGGCTGTCCTGGAGCAAAGCGTTTTCCAGAGAGCGTTTTTCCCAATAGAGTGGATTCTGGATCTGCAGATATCCGGAGTAAAAGCGGGCCGTAGAGTGGATCATGTAGTCATACGAACCCAATTGCATGGAGCGCGTGTTGATGGCGGTAATGACGGCAAAGAACACAGAAGCCACGGCAATCAGGGTTCTCCGCTTATTACGCCAGATATTTCGCCAGCTTAGGTGAATGTACATGATTACCTTTCTAACAGTAATTTGTTTTTAAACCATTTATGGTTGAAGGCAGTTTGAAGTGAACGCTCCCAACATGCTGCCCCGGGATTTGTAAAGATTTCCTGTATCATTCCATTATTCACTTCCTCATCCTTTTTAGCGTACGCGTTTCATGTTTTGCTGCGAAAAGAATGAAGGATCAATTTTGATGTCAAAGTCTATTTTGTGATATTCCAGAATTGTTTTTTGGCCCGGTTTATTATTGGGAATCAATTCAAGGTAGGTGGGGATAATCCGGTCGTCCATCTTTTTGATTTTGCTGGCCAACATGGTTTTGACCAGCGGTCCATCTTCATCATAGTATTCCGATTTTAAAAAGAGATAATCTTTTTTGGAAATCCAGGAGATGATTTTTCCCCAGACTACGTTGGCCTGCGGTTTGGGATGCGATTGGATGAGGTAACAGTCGTAACCGGCAAATGATTCCTGACGAATGATTTTATGAAAATAATCCTCAACCACAGAAGATTCGCGAACCAGGTCGTCGTTGGTAAAATCGGACCCCATCCAGGATTGCATCATCATGGAGGGCGGGATTTTAATCATGCGTCGAATCGAAGGAATCCAGTTCCAGACCTCGCGTTTCCGTTTCAGAGTAACCGTCCCTTTGTCGCGGGCCGGACTGGTGATTAAGATCAGGGCATAGTCTGGTTCCAGGGCCCAGATTTTCATGGAAAGGGCACGGGACCACTTTGGTTTCACAACCGTTAAGGTGGCCTCGGCGTAAGAGGTCTTACCTCTGAATTTGTCATTGGCCTTTTTAACGATCGCCCTGGCCTGATCGTCCGCGTAAAGCGTAAAGGTTGACAGTAAAATTAAAATCAAGCTGATGTGCAGAATTTTCATCGTATCATTCCTTACTGTTTAATTTCAGGCTTGTTAAAAACATATCTTCAATGCTTGCTGCCATGGCTTGCAGATCAAAAACCTGGTTGTCCAGAAAGAGTTGCAGAAACAGGCCATCCAGCAAGGCTAAAAGCATGGCCGCGTAATGTTCGGTATTGTGAGCCCGAAAAATCTGTTTATCAATTCCTTCCCCTAAGATGGCGCCAATCTGATGGCGATAATTACGATACAGAGCCAGAAGACTGAAATTTTGCGTCTGGTTGTTGCGAGCGCTGGCCATCCAGTAGTCCATCATGATTTGCATGAAATCAAAATTGTTCTGGCTGAATTCAACGAAATAGGTTTGCACAAGCAACCTGATTTTTTCAACCGGATCGCTGATAAGTTCTAATCTCTGCTGAAAGGTTTTATCGTATTGCTCAAACAGATAAAAAAATGTTTTAAAGAAGATATCTTCTTTGCTGGAAAAGTATTCGTAAAGCGTGCCTTTGCCGATGCCGGCTTTGCGGGCAATGTCGTTCATCCGTGTGGCAGAAAAGCCTTTTTGGGCAAAGACGCTGAGCGCAGCTTGCAGAATTTGTTCCTGCTTTTGTTGTTTGTCGATTCGCCTGGGCATCAGATTCCCTGATTTTTATTTGACCGACCGGTCGGTCAAATATAATAAGGCAATCAAAGCGATGCAAATGGAAATTTTTGTTCTGCCTGAGGAAGAAAAACCGTTGAATTGTTGATTTGTTGAATGGTTGAATGAGCATCGGGCTGACATTCGGAATTCCCATTGATCGTGAATGGGGCCATGAAAGAAAATCTTCAACACAGGTGGTAAGCCTTCCCCCTCTCCCAGATTTTCATTCTGGGAGAGGGGGATCGAGGGGGTGAGGGCTAATAATTTCTTTGCGCCCTTTGCGGTTTTTTAAAGGTTGCGACTGTGCTGCCTCAGTTTGTTTTTAAAAGAAAAAGCCATCCTGAAATAAAATTTGACAGGGAATAATCGCTGTGTTAAATTTCGTTTTTCTAAATGCGACAAAAAAAGTCGCATTTTTTGAAAAGTTAAATCAGACTGAAAAAGTCGTATTTATGATGAAGTTTAGCAAAAGAGTGGAATATGCGTTGATCGCCATGGTTGAGATGGCCCAGCACAAAGAGCTGGATCATCTGGTAACGGCCAGACGGCTGTCCCGTGAATATCGCATTCCACAGGAAATTTTGAGCAAGGTTTTGCAAAAACTAACCAGGATCGGGTTGCTGCAGTCGGTGCAGGGCGTGAAGGGCGGGTACACCTTAGCGCGCAAGATAGAGCAGATCAATATGCTGGAGGTGGTGGAATCAATCGATGGGCCTATCCGCCTGGTTTCCTGTCATACCGGTCGGCCCTGCGACTGTGATCAGTTTTTGTTTTGCAATATTCAAACGCCCATGCAGTACGTGCAGGAGGAGTTTGTGCAATTGTTAAAAAATATCAGCTTAAAAGATTTATTAACACGCATGAAAGGCGATTTTTCGTGGATTTACCGCAATCAGGCTGAGCAGGAACAAATCCAATTGGTAAAGCAAAAAATTTAAAAGAGTTTTAAATTAATAAATAGAGGTGAACAATGAGTGATGAGAAAAAACGTATTGAAGAGATCACCAGGAAAGAATATAAATATGGCTTTGTAACCGAGATTGAAGCCGATGAACTACCATTAGGCTTAAACGAGGATATCATTCGCGCCATTTCTCAAAAGAAAAATGAGCCGCCGTTTATGACCGAGTGGCGCCTAAAGGCCTATCGTCATTGGTTAAAAATGGAAGAGCCGCATTGGCCCAAGGTAAAATATTCTCCCATCGATTATCAGGCCATTCGCTACTATTCTGCACCCAAAAATACGCCCAAATACAAAAGTCTGGATGAGGTGGATCCCGAACTACTGAAGACCTATGAGAAACTGGGCATTCCGCTGGAAGAGCAGAAAATGTTGGCCGGTGTGGCCGTAGATGCCGTGTTCGACAGCGTTTCGGTGGCTACCACGTTCAAAGAAAAATTGAACGAGATGGGCATCATCTTCTGCTCCATGTCCGAAGCCATTCAAGAACATCCGCATCTGGTTCAAAAGTATCTGGGTTCTGTTGTACCCTACACGGACAACTTTTTTGCTGCCCTGAATTCTGCTGTTTTCAGCGACGGTTCATTTGTCTATGTGCCCAAAGGCGTGCGTTGTCCCATGGAGCTTTCCACCTATTTCCGCATCAACGCAGCTCAGACCGGCCAGTTTGAGCGTACGCTGATTGTAGCCGACGAGGGAGCCTATGTCAGTTATCTGGAAGGCTGTACGGCGCCCATGCGCGATGAAAATCAATTGCACGCTGCGGTTGTGGAACTGGTAGCGTTAAAGGATGCCGAAATAAAATATTCTACGGTGCAAAACTGGTACCCGGGGGATGAAGAGGGCAAAGGCGGTATCTACAATTTTGTCACCAAACGCGGTATTTGTTACAATAATGCCAAAATTTCCTGGACACAGGTCGAGACGGGATCGGCCATCACCTGGAAATATCCCAGTGTCATTTTAAAGGGCGATCATTCGATTGGCGAATTTTACTCCGTGGCTTTAACTAACAATTACCAGCAGGCCGACACCGGTACAAAGATGATTCATCTGGGTAAGAACACCAGAAGCACTATTGTATCCAAGGGTATTTCTGCCGGTAAAAGCGACAATTCCTACCGCGGTCTGGTGAAGGTGGGCAGAAAAGCCACCAATGCCCGTAATTTTTCACAGTGCGATTCCCTGTTGATCGGAGACAAGTGCGGGGCGCACACCTTTCCATACATCGAAGTGCAAAATACCACGGCCAAGGTAGAGCACGAGGCCACCACTTCAAAAATTGGCGAGGACCAGATTTTTTACCTCAATCAGCGCGGCATTTCCACAGAAGACGCCATTTCGATGATCGTTAATGGCTATTGCCGCGAGGTGTTTAAGGAGTTGCCCATGGAATTTGCGGTTGAAGCGCAGAACCTGTTGAGCATCAGCTTAGAAGGTAGTGTAGGATAAAATTTTTAGAAAGGAAATGATAGAAATGTTAGAGATTCGCAATCTGCATGCCAATGTAGAAGGAAAAGAGATTTTAAAAGGAATAGATTTGACCGTTCATGCCGGTGAAATTCACGCCATTATGGGGCCCAACGGATCCGGCAAAAGTACGCTGGCCAATGTTCTGGCCGGACGCGATTTGTACGAGGTGACCGAAGGTGAAGTTTTGTTTGAAGGAAAAAATCTGCTGGAGATGGCTCCCGAAGAACGGGCGCGCGAAGGAATTTTTCTGGCCTTTCAGTACCCGGTGGAGATCCCGGGTGTGAGCAATACCTATTTTTTAAAAACGGCCCTGAACGAAAAACGTAAGCATTTAGGTTTGCCGGAAATTGATGCCGCCGATTTTCTGGCCATTGTCAAGGAGAAAATGAACATTGTAGAGATGGATCAGAGTTTATTGAACCGACCGGTCAATGAGGGCTTTTCTGGCGGCGAGAAAAAGCGCAACGAAATTTTTCAGATGGCGGTGCTGGAACCCAGGCTGGCCATTCTGGACGAAACCGATTCCGGTCTGGATATTGATGCCTTACGCGCTGTTGCCGATGGCGTGAATCGTTTGCGTAACGAGCAAAACGCTTTTCTGGTCATTACTCATTACCAACGTTTGCTACAGTACATTGTGCCTGATTTTGTGCACGTTCTGTACAATGGAAAAATCGTAAAATCTGGTGGCCGCGAGCTGGCCCTGGAACTGGAAGAAAAAGGCTACGACTGGTTAAAATAAAAGGAAGAGATAATGTTAACCATAGATTTAATAAAGAAACAGTTTGAACAATTGGAAGCGCGATTGAATGGCCAGAAGGAACACCCTCTGCATCAGGTACGTAGGTCGGCTTTGCACTATGTGAGCAAGAGCGGATTGCCTACCGCCCGTGATGAAGAATGGCGTTTTACCAATCCGGCACCGCTATTCGAAAGCGAATTCCATCTGGCTGAAAAACCATCGGAGATTTCCTGGTCGATGGAGCAGGTTCGTCCTTTTTTGTACAAAAACTTTGAGGGCATTAACCTGGTTTTTGTCAATGGCTATTTTATGCCCCATCTCTCCAGTAAAATAGAATCCGATGGTAAAGTGTTGATCAATTCTCTTAATCATCAGCTCCAGCAAAAAGAGGACGTGCTTTCGGAATTAAAAGAGCAAAGCGTTAATGAATTCAATATTTTCAGCGCTTTAAATGCCGCCTTTTTCAGCGATGGCATCGTTATTGAAGTGCCTGCACACACGGTGTTGCAAACTCCGGTAAATGTGGTGAACATTGCCGTAGGACATGGAAAAAGAGTCAACAATGTGCTGCGCAATATCATTAAGGTAGGCGATCATTCCTTTTTGCGCCTTATTGAAACCTATCTGTCCTTTGCCGATGAGCCTCATTTTACCAATGCGCTTACGATGGTTTCGGTTGGGGAAAAAGGCAGGCTGATTCACACCAAAGTACAAAACGAAAATGAAGCGGCCTACCATGTGGGCAACATTGTGGTGCAGCAGAAAGCCAGCAGCCGCTATGTGTCCAACAACATCACCCTTGGGGGGAAACTGGTGCGTAACAATTTAAAAATTACCCTCCAGGAAGAATGGGCCGATGCGGTTCTGAATGGGCTGTACATGGGCCACAACAACCAGCATCACGATAACCACACACTCATCGAACATGCCAGCCCGAATTGTACCAGCAACGAACTGTACCAGGGCATTTTAACCGACAAAGCCAGCGCTGTGTTTGCCGGAAAGATTCTGGTTGAACCAGGCGCTCAAAAAACGGATGCCATTCAGTCCAATAACTGCCTGCTGCTTTCGGATGAGGCTAAAATCGACACCATGCCCCAGCTGGAAATTTACGCCGATGATGTGAAGTGTACGCACGGAGCCACCGTAGGTCAGCTGGATGAAGATGCGGTCTTCTATTTGCGATCCCGTGGAATTTCTGAACAAAGGGCTAAAAATTTGTTGATTTATTCCTTTGCTGAACGTATTATCGAGCAGATCAAAGTGGAAGCGGTCCGGGAATATGTGGATCAAAATATTTTGCAGCGTTTTAAAGAAAATATGAATTTTGTTAAATAAGAAAGACGAACAAGAAAAATGGACGACCAATTCCGGGAGTTGTATCAGGAAATCATTTTAGACCACAACCGGTCGCCACGCAATTTTGGCTCCTTAAAAGATGCGACGCACAAGCTGGAAGGGCACAATCCGTTGTGTGGCGATCACTATGTGATCTATTTAAAAATCAAAGATGGTCGGGTGGAAGATGTGCGTTTTGAGGGCAAAGGATGCGCCATTTCAAAATCTTCTGCCTCGGTGATGAGCGAATTTATTAAAGGCAAAAAGATTTCGGAAATCGATCAATATGTAGAGCTTTTTCAAAAGATCGTGCGAGGCGAACTGGACCCGGCGGAATACATGGACAAATTGGGCAAACTGGCTGTCTTTGCGGGGGTGTCGGAATTCCCCATGCGCGTCAAATGTGCCACCCTGCCATGGCACACCCTGCACAATGCACTCCATAATAAACAGAATGTCAATGGTTCAGAGGAGAGTAAAAAATGAGTAAGAATCCGATCTTCAGAGATGATATTGTTAAAGTGCTAAAAACCGTTTACGATCCGGAAATTCCGGTGGACATCTATGAATTGGGGCTGATCTACGATATTTCGATTGATGACGAGAATAACGTAAAGATTGCCATGACCTTAACAGCTCCGAACTGCCCGGCTGCTCAGTCCCTGCCATTACAGGTCAAGGAACGTATCCAGCAAATGGCCGGCGTTGGTGATGTTCAGGTAGAAGTCGTCTGGGACCCACCATGGCATCCGAGCATGATGTCAGAAGTGGCTAAATTGCAGTTGGGTTACATGTAAAGGTTCACCATGTGCTCCGCAGGTAAAAAAGGGGCTACAGCGGTCTGATTACGAGCTGTAATCGGGCCATTCAGCAGTTAATACTTCAATAAAACATTCGAGAATAAATAAAGGGAGTTGTTTTGCAAACATCAAATACAACACAAGCATCTGTAATGTTTGATCCTCATGTGTATCGCAAAGACTTTCCGATTCTGGAGACCGTGGTACATGGCAAGCCATTGGTCTATTTTGATAATGCAGCCACCACACAAAAGCCAGAGGCTGTGCTGCAAACCATAGTTGATTATTACCAGGGAATGAATGCCAATGTGCATCGCGCCATCCACTATTTAGGGGAGCGGGCAACCATGGCATTTGAAGAAGCCCGCCAAAAAGTAGCCCGTTTCATCAATGCGCCCAGCGCCCGGCAAATTGTGTTTACGCGCGGTACGACTGAAGCCATCAATCTGGTGGCCACGGCCTGGGGCGAAAAATTCATTGGCGCGGGCGATGAAATTATTTTAAGTGAAATGGAGCACCACAGCAATCTCATTCCCTGGCAGATTCTGGCCCAAAAGGTCGGCGCAAAATTGCGTTTTATTCCCTTTAACAGCGAGGGCGTACTGGATTTTGATGCTTTCGAAAGAATTTTGAGCAACAAAACCCGACTGGTTTCTTTAACTTACATGTCCAATGTGTTTGGCACCATTAACCCCATTAAGCGCATCATCCGTATGGCCAAAGATCGAGGCATTCCGGTTTTGTTAGACGGCGCGCAGAGCGTGCCCCATTTGCCCACCGATGTGCAGTTTTTAGATTGCGACTTTTTAGCCTTTTCCGGACATAAGATGCTGGGGCCTACAGGGATTGGCGTATTGTACGCTAAAATCAATCACCTGGAAAATATGAATCCTTACCAGGGCGGGGGAGAGATGATACAGTCTGTCTGGCTGGATCGTGCCACCTGGAATGAGATTCCTTACAAATTTGAAGCCGGAACACCCAATATCGCCGGGGCCATTGCCCTGGGTGCAGCCATCGACTATTTGCAGGCTATTGGTATGGAGAAGATCACACTGTACGAGCAGGAACTCACCACCTATGCCCTGGGCAAATTGGGCCAACTGGACGAGCTTGTGATCTACGGCAATGCGCCGGAGAGGGGTGGGGTCATCTCTTTTAATTTAGGCAATGTGCATCCCCACGATCTGTCCCATTTCTTAGACCAGCAGGGTATCGCCGTCAGGGCCGGTCATCATTGCGCGCAGCCTATCATGCGTAAGCTGGATATTGCCGCCACCACCAGAGCCAGTTTTTATTTTTACAATACCATCGAAGAGATCGATTATTTTGTCGAGCAATTGAAGGCGGCTATTGAATTTTTTAATCCCTGAAAAATTTTTCTGGTCATTTTCCAATCTGCGTCACTTATCTTTAACCTTTGCTTGACGATATTAAAAGCATCATAATTTACCAAGATTTTTGTTGCTTTCTGATCTCAAAATAAGATTGGGATTGTTTTTAGTGTTCATTGAATTCGACCGGCCTTAAGGCCTAAAACGCTTACCTTCGGGGGATTCAAGATTGTTCGGCAAACCGGGTTTTAAAGAAGATTTTATTTCAGAAAACGAGAAAAAAGAAATCCTTGGAAAACGGCAGGCTTTCACCAATCCAATCATCGCTGTGACCGGCAATTTAGGCAAAACCTCTACCAACTCCATGATCGAGGCCATTCTCTCCACACGCGGCAAAGTATTACGGCATCCTAACGGATGCGGAAATCTGCAAAATAACTTTAATACCTTAAAAAAACTGAACAAAAGTTACGATTTTGGGTTGTTTGAACTCAATCATCAAAAAGGCAGAGAATTTATTGAACTGATGCATCTAATCCGACCCAACATTGGCATTGTGACCAATCTGGGAGATGCCCATTTGAACTATCTGGATCGCATGATCCGTTACGCCATTGAAAAGACTTCGCTGTTAAAATATCTGGATCAGGATGGGATTGCCATTTTGAATAAAGACGATGAACTCAGTTACAACATCATGAAACAGATTAAAAATTTAAACGTCATTCAGTTTGGGCTCAATCCCCATGCCGATTTTTTCGCGACCAACATCGAACAATTTGGGCCGGGCGGCATGCGTTTTAAATTGAATGATCGATTTGAAATCCAGTTACCCATTTTTTCCATTCAAGATCTTTACAATTTTCTGGCTGCTGTGGCTGCTGTAGTGCATGTGGGCATTAGTTTAACCGAAGTCGTAGAAATTCTTAATTCCAGGTTTTCCCTGCCCGAAGGCCGGGGGAAAGTCCTGCGTTTTGGTTCAACCTATGTGATCGATGAAAGCTACATCAGTTCGCCCCGATCTGTAAGCAAGGCTGCCCGTGTGTTGACTACTTTTGAGCAATATTCCGAACAATTGGTTTTCATTGTGGGCGATATGGCCAATGCAGGCATCAATGTGGAACAGCAACACCTGAACATGGGCTACTTCCTGTCTGCTCTGCCAATCGATGTATTGATTACGGTGGGAGAATATGCGAAGTTTATTGGACGCGGTTTCGAGGTCATCAAATCTCCCAAAAAGCATGTGTTTTCAGTCAATTCCTTAAACGAAGTGCTACAAATTTTAGACATTCATTTAAAAAAGAACAGTACCATTGCCATTAAAGGATTAGGAAAGGTTGCCATGCATCGATTTCAGTCGTATTTTAAAGCACAGCAACCGATAAGTACAATCAATTGATGGCAATACCATGAAACTGTTCAAATCTTTTTTGATCGCTCTTTTTACACTGGGCTGGACGATGGCCCTGCACGCTCAGCAGCCCTCCAAAACCACCATCTTCGAAAAATACGACCGACTGATTAAGCAACTGCAAGAATCCAATGCCATGGTTTATGCGCCTGATAGTTACGAGAAGGCCATGGAATATTACAAAGAAGCTTCCGAAGATTTTGACGATCGTGAGGACCTGGAAAAAATCAAAGACAAACTGCTTCGCGTTCAGACCTATGCCCTGGAAAGCCTGAAGAACGTCGAAATTGTAGAGAGTTTGTTGGGCCAGACGATCTCTGCCAGAGATCGGGCTCTGGATGTGGGCGCTCCGCAATTTGCAGAAGAGTTGTGGGAACGCGCCGAGAAAATTTTCAGAAAGGCCGTTGAAAATGTGGAAGATCAGGACCAGGATGATGCCCTTAAATACGGTGAAGAAGCGCGCCTGACTTATGAGAAAGCCATTCGCCTGGCTCTGGTTAACAGTCTGCTGCAAGAGCCCCGAAGCCTGATTAAGCAGGCGAAAGAGGCCGGCGCCGATGAACTGTGTTACCAGACCTATCTGGTGGCTTTAAATGCCCTGAAAGAGGCCGAAGACCTGATCAATCAAAATCCGGATTCTTTAGGTCAGGCCAAAATAAAAGCCGATTTAGCAACCTATCAGGCGCGCCACGCGCTCTATCTGGCCAGAATGATCCGTGAATTAAAGAAGAAAGATTCGAACTGGGAATTGTTGATCTTAAAATTTGAAGATTTATTACGCAATATTGCCCTGCCTTTCAATTACAAGCCGGAATTTGACAAAGGCTTTGATAAGCCGGTGCAGACCATCATCGAATATATTGCCAATCTAAAGAATGAAAATAAGCGTTTGATCAAAGAGAACGGTGATCTACAAAAGGAGTTGAAACAGCTTAAAGAAAAGGAATCCAATCTCTCTGTAGAACTGCAAAAACGTCGAGAACTGGAAGAAAAAATCAAGAAAATCCAATCGCTGTTTGAGCCGGGAGAAGCAGAAGTTTTAGTGCAGAATGATAATTTATTAATCCGCTTATTTGGTTTAAAATTCCAGCCGGGCCGCGCCATTATTCAACCTGAGTACTTCTCTTTACTAACCAAAGTTCAACGTGCCATTTATGAATTTCCGGATAGCTACATCATGGTCGAGGGCCATACGGACGCTACTGGAAGCGCCTATAAAAACAAAATCCTTTCACAGCAAAGGGCTAAAGCAGTCAAGGAATATCTGCTGGCCAACCTCAATTTAAAAGATTCGCAAATCGAAGCCATTGGCAAGGGCGACCAGGAACCCATTGCCAGTAATAAAACACCCGAAGGTCGTGCCAAGAACCGAAGAATTGATATTCTGATCGCTCTGCCTACGGATTGATTTTCTCAAAATTAAGAAAATACAAAAAAAATATTTGAAGCATGGGAATGCCTGTTGTTGAGATTATTAATATGACAGGCATTTTTTATTTCTTGTAATCTTATGAATTTTAATAAATTAGTTAGACTGCTATTTTGCCTCTCTATGCTCAAGAGTGTACGATATTTTTGAAACATTTAGCTGGCACTGGTTTTGCAATTAATTTTTTTATGCAAGGCAATGAAAATCTAAACAAAGGCAATGTGTTGGTGATCGATCCCGATCATGAATTTTGTAAAAATGTCGGGATGTTTTTAGAAGATAGCTTCAATGTTTACATCCGGAATGATGTGGATTTTTTGGATTACACCATTCTACTGAATCAAATTCAGTTAATGCTGGTCAACGTCGATAACGCGGACGAAGCATTTTTAAATGAACTGATCAACATTAAGAAAAATCATCCGGAAGTGAAGATCATATTTATGTACACCATGATGCCCGACAGGGCAGATGTCCGCTTGAAGTTAAAAAAGCTGTCCGATGCCTTAATTGCCAAGCCCTTCGATGTTGAACTCCTCAAAATTAAGATGGAGTGTCTGTTAAAAGAAGCGCATTCCAGAAGAGAAATGGATTTTTTGTAATCCAGACCCACCGTTTGTAGATTCTGTGAAAAGATTTTATTCTGATTATTGTTTCAACGGGCTTGTTGAAATGTTTGATTTTTTCTTTGGTTTAATCCACTGAGCTGCGAAGCGATGGACCTGGTCCAGTTCGTAGCCGGTTACAAATTGCGTGAGATAGCCTTTGTTGCGCTGCTTTTCCCACTCTGTTTGATATTGATTGGCGGACAGGCCGTGGCGGGTGACAAAGGTCTCCTTGGGGCTGGAGTACCAGATGGCTGAAAAGTATACCTTGCCTTTGTGCCGCCAGGCATTAAGGTAGGTCAACCTCATACCTTTTTCCAGATATGTTTCAAATGTTTTTTGAAAATCACTTTCCGGTATTTTGCTCAGGGCTACAAAGGACTTGCACTGTTTCTTTTCGTAAAGTGCGGTAATTTGTATTTTCCCTTGAGCTGAAGCGACAGAAATATTCACAGGGCAATAGCCCTGGGCAGTTAGAGAATTGAATAATTGCTGGTGTTTTTCGGGCGATGTACCATGATAAGTTTTCCAGGCCGGCCCGTTTTTCTTAATGAATATGGCGGCATAACGAATGGCATTATCATCCACATAACTTTCAACCTGTTGCAAGCGGTAGCCCTCTTTGCTCCACTTGTTGAATAGTGCTTGATACTGGGAGGCGGAAAGACCATGGCGAGCCACCCAGGGAATGTTATTTTCCGGCCGGAAGAGCACATTAAAGAATGTTTTTCCTTTTACGTTGTAGCCATCGATCCATATGGGGCGATACCCCAGCTCAAAAATATATGGAAAAAAGTGTTCCGGAACGGCATGTCTGGCCCATTCAGGGAAACCACCCCAGATGTTGTAGCCAGTAGGCACATCGGACTCCGGAACAGCCAGGGCAATTCTGGAAGCCAATGATTCTAAGGCGGAAATGGCTCTGGTTTGCGCTTTGTTATCGCCTACATTGAGTGGACGTGTGTTGCTGGCCAGAGCAACGTGTACATTACTGAGATCCCGGCCGTCTCCTGAGGTGTAGCCTTCAGGGAACATGACCACATAGGCGATTCCACCTCCGGTAACGCCGTTGTGGTGCAGTTTTTCGTGATGTTTTTGAGGGTTGCCTTTTGGTTGCCAGCCCATGTCTTTTAGTTCATCCACTGTGTAGTTACGAGACAGATAGCGGGTAATCCACAAAAGGCTCTGGGCAGAGGCCGTCCAACCGCCAGCGGACCGCTCTTCGCCAGCTACTTTGAAATCCAGTAAATACAGTTTCTCCTCATCAGGATCGTAATTGTATGGCATGGCATCCAGCTGATCAGGTTTGTCTGTTTTTAAGCGAACCTGTAATTCAAGTTCTAAAGGCGCCAAAAACTTTTCTTTTGCCCAATAGTCATAACTTTGCCCATCAGCCAGGCGGGGGAAGATCAGAGACCATAGCGCAAAGCCCACATTCGAATAGGACCATTTACTGCCTGGTTCCCATCGTAAGGGACGCGTGCGTAAAAAGTGCATTAAACGGAAATTTAGAGGAATTACATCCTTATCCTTCAAGCTATTGGGAAACATCGCTTTTACTGCGCCGGAATGATCAAAGTCCCGTTCAAAACCTGATTGGTGGGTTAGAATGTGATTTAGAGTGATTTTTTGATGCCATGAATATGGATTGGTGTTGTCCACAGAACCGGGAATTGAGTAACCATAGGGAGCTTTATTTTTTTCGAGATTCTTAGATGTTCCGATCGATACTTTGCCATTGCTGTACCAGGCAAAAACCCGGTCATCATGAGCAATGCCGATGCCTCGAATGTCATAGCGGGACATCTTCCCCATTTCTTCTGTAGGAGTGACAAAAGATTTTCCGGAAAAATATTTTTTAAAGTTCATAGAACGTCCTGAACTTACTGTACCATCATCGTACCAGACGTAAACGTGATCATTGGATTTGGCAATGGCAATGGCCAGCACATTCCAGATGTTCTTGCCTTCTGGAAATTCCACTAGTTCGTCAGGCTCAGGCTTGTCTTTTGAGTCCAAATCATCAGCTCTGCCAATGCTCCTGCGCCCATCTCTGTACCATACGTACACACGGTTTTTCCTGGAAATAGCAATGGCGCGGATATCGGTTGGCTGGTAACCTTTCGGAAGTGAAAAAGGTTGTGGGGATTGGTATCTGTCCAGATCCTTACTGGAACCAACGCTGTAGAGTCCATTTACATACCAGGTAAAAACTTTATCATCTGGAGAAATGGCCATAGCTGCAATAGGCCTGAAACGCCTGGAACCCACTTCGATATCGAAATTATAGGCAAAACGGAAGACGCCTGTATTGCCAAAAAGAGTTTTGGTAAATGGATTGATCTTCTTTTCTTGAAATAATTTGTAAGCGGTCGGAGCGGTGACAACGACTTTGGAGACTGAGCCAATGCGTGTTCGCGCTTTGCGACTCATTTTTACGATGCTCAGCGCAGTTCCCTTACTGAATCCAGCCAGGCCATAACCTTTGCTTAGTAAAAGCCGCCCGTCTTTACTGACGGCCACGGTCATACCCAAGATATGGTGTGTTTTCATTACATCAAGCACCAGATCATCAATTTTGTCTGCCAGTTTAGGCCAGGCCAGACCCTGAGAGTTTTGTGTAAATCCAGCGGTTGAAAAGAAGCAGAAAATTGAGAAGATGAGGATGATTGAAAATCGGAAGGGGGTAGGGTAGAGGATTAAGCGTCTTAGTGATAACGCTGATTGAAAATTTTTTCTGGTCATTCGTTGCTCCTTTCAAAGTTTGCTGGAAGGCGAACGATTTTTTAAAGGCGGAATATTCTCTGGAAAAATTGAGACAACATTTCAGGGAAATTTTCCAATGTATTTGTTTTTCTAAACGATCTTAACGATCGACTACCGATAACTTGTTTGGATGCATGGAGAGCCCTTTTCAGAATCCGGAACTATCAGTGCGGACAATCATATCAAAAAACCGCTCTAAATTTTTAACGTTTTCCAAAATATGTTTATTCCATGCCTTGGGTTAATCCATTTTTACCTGACAGGAAAGCTGTAGATTTAGCAAAAGACAATAGAGCTATTTAAGCCATTTTTAGGTAAATTGCTCTGGTCTTTCCATGCTTTTTTTAAGAGACTGTAAAATTTAAATGCAATTGTTTATTAAAATTTTTAAATTATGTCAATATTGAAGGGATTTGACAGGAAAGGAAACATGATGGAATACCCAAAAAAGGTTAAACAGCTTTTGCAAAATGAAACGATTGAATTTATTGATCTCAAAGTTTGTGACTTGCAGGGCCGGTTGCACCATCTTACCTTACCCTTTTCAGAAACTGTTTTACAAAAATTAATGACCGAAGGGGTCGGGTTTGACGGTTCCAGTTATGGCTTCAGAAGGGTAGAGAACAGCGATATGATCATGAAACCAGACCTGGAAACCTGCATGATCGATCCGTTTCGCCAGGCTAAAACGTTAAGCTGTTTTACGCGCATATTCAATACCGATGAACAAAATACACCCTACCAGTATGATTTAAGAAATATGGCTCTGGAAGCAGAAGGTCTTCTGCAAAAATACGGAATTGCCCATAAGTCAATGTGGGGCCCCGAGTTTGAATTTTACATATTAAAAGCAGTTGAATTTAAAGCCAATGGCAGTGAATCATTCATTCGCATTGAATCCGATGAACAATTTGGTTTTAATGGCTATCATATAGCCAATCCCTATGATTTGTATGACGATTTTCGTGACGAAGCCACCAAGCTGTTGATGCAGGCTGGAATCAATGTAAAATATCATCATCATGAGGTAGGTAATAAAGGTCAGCAGGAAATTGAAATTTACTTTGATGATTTACTTAGCAGCGCAGATCATATCATTTTGACGAAATACATTTTACACAATTTGTCAGCCCAAAAGGATTTACGATTAACGTTTATGCCCAAGCCCATGTACAAACAAGCGGGCAGCGGAATGCATTTGCACCATTTTTTAGTAGACCAATATTTAAAGAATGTTTTTTACAAAAAAGAGGGATATGCCCATTTAAACCAGACGGCTCTTTACTATATTGGCGGCGTTTTAAAGCATGCTCCGGCTCTTTGTGCCTTTACCAATCCCACAACCAATTCCTACAAGCGATTGGTTCCTGGAGTAGAGGCGCCGACAGCCATCAATTTTGGTCAGGCAAACCGCGCTTCATGCGTGCGTATTCCTCGATACGTTAAAAATGCCCAGGAAGCCCGGTTTGAATATCGACCGCCGGACGCCACAGCCAATCCCTATCTGGCTCTGAGCGCCATACTGTTGGCCGGTCTTGATGGCGTATTGAATAAAATTGATCCGGTGAAAGAGGGATTTGGACCTTATGAGGCCGAAGATTTTGACCCCAAAATAATTATGCGCTATTTGCCATTCAGTTTGAATGCAGCGCTGGATGCGCTGCAAAGAGATTATCAGTTTCTACTAAGAGACGGGATTTTTGATATTAATTTAATTGAGCACTGGATTGACATAAAAAATAAGGAGTTTAACGAAGTGTCCAATTGGCCGAGTCCTGTAGAATACCATTTGTACTTTGACCTTTAAATGGTTCTTACAGAATAAAGAATAAACAGGGGAAATTTGAATCAGAAAGACAATTATCTTAAATTGCACTAACGAATTTCAGGGAGGATTGGGGGGATTTGAAATCCATGAAACTAAATGAAGAATTGCAGGTAGCCGATCATCGATTTCAAATTGTAACGCAGGTTGAAGAAACGAAAGTGCAATCGGCCATTTTAGAACAGGGAAAACTGTTGTATCAAAAAGAGTACCCGTTAAAGTCTGAACTGTTTAAAGATGCCGATCAGTATTGGCAGGATCAGGCTCTGGAATCTCATGAACAGATCATTGACGAACTGCAAACGCTCTTTAATATCAAAGAACGTATTGCAACAGTTACCCAGCCATTTTATCGCTTTCGGTTTGGTCGTGTGCTGTTTTCCTTTAATTTTATTCAGGAAGCCATCGAAGAGTTCAAAACTGCCATTGAATTAAAGCCCGATTTCATTAAAGCCTATCGCAGGCTGGCCGCCTGTCATTTAAAAAATCACGACTACCATTTAGCTGTTGAAATACTGTTACAGGCCCTGGAAATTTCTGAGCCTTTTCCGGATCTGTTAAACGACCTGGGAGTGGCTTACACTTTTATTAACGCCTACGACAAGGCCAGAGATTGCTTTTTAAAGGCCCAGGAACTCAAACCGGATTTTCTGGAGGTTAATTTTAACTTAGGCTTGTTGCTTCTGTTTTCCAGTTTTAAAGAGGAAGCCGAGCAGAAGCTGGTCATCCCGGTTCGCCTGATTCGTTCGCTAAAAGCTTTAAGAGATGCCCAATACATCAAAGATGCCTTATGGAAACAGCGTGTGGAATTTATTCTTGATAAAATTAACGAAAATAATCTGGAAGGGCTCATTGCTAATCTTACCGATTTACAGATTAAGTTGGTAACGCGTGGTGATCCGGTAACCACGAAATTTGATCTGTTCTTTTTAAAATTTATGTACGGTAGAAAGAAGATGGATGATGCTTCCATCGAATTTTACCAGTCCTGGCTGATGGAGAACATTCAACATTTTAAATATGCCGACTACTGGAACGATATGGGCGTCATCCATTTGATACAGTGTCGCAATTATTTTTTAAATGCCTTAGAGGAAATAGAAAAAGCCCACCAGTTGAACCCAAAGTTTGTAGATGCCACGGAGAATCTGGAAAAAATAAAACGCATCAAGAATGGCTTTTTGATTTTGTTGCGTGCTTTGCTTAAAAATTAGGATGGGTTGTGGTTAAAATTAGGAACAAAGTTAGTTTTTAAATATCTAAGGCAGCATAGCCGCAACGTAACTAGAGCTTCAGCTCGAGACTTTGGTAAGAGCGAAGCATTCACAAAGTTCGCAAAGATTGTAACTAGAAAATGGCAAAATATCTAAACATATCAGAGTAGAACTCAGCAAAGCGGCACGATTCGCTCCCCCTTCCCTTCTTTTAATAAAGGGACGGGGGGCGGGGGGTTAGGATTTTTAGCACAAAAATTTTCGCACGCTAATGGGCAATATCTTACAAAGGAAGTATTCTAAAAAAACACGTAAGCACGCTGGCCTAACACAGCCGAATAGCTGCATGTTTCAGCATCCCACGTTAAAGTCCCGTAGGGACGAAATGTTTGTAGCCCACCGCGTCAGCGGTGGGTAAAACAAAAACACAAAAAATATGGATCGTCCTGTAAGGACGAAATAGGAAACCGTTTCAACGGTTTACACTTCTCAATTTCCTCGGTGTTTGTTTTAAACATTCCTTAAATTGCTATCCCGCTGACATTTGTTTGAATCCAAATCTAAGGCAGCACAGCCACAACCAAAAAATTTCTTTAAAAAATAACAGGCAGGTTCCCTGGAACCCTTTAACTCTTACACTCTTATGCTCTTAACTCTTCCCATCCAACAGTCGAAGTCATTTCACAAATTAACCCCGCCCCCTCAATCCCCCACTCCCAGAATAAAAATCTGGGAGAGGGGGAAGACCTGTGTGGGTAATTTTCCTACCTATGTTGGAAATACAATTCACGACCAATGGGAATTCGCTATGTCAGCCCGATGCTCATTCAACCATTCAACAAATCAACAATTCAACAGTTTTGCTTCTGCACACTGCATAAAAATTTTCGCACGCTAAAGAGCTAGATCGTTTGTAGGAATGGCATGGGGCGTTAAACAAAAGGAGACTGTTTTAACTTAATTTGTTTGCAAAGGGCAAACTGTTGCTGAGGAACCGAGCAGCCCGGATGTTCTTTCTTATTTTTTACCGATTTCTATGGCAAAGCTAAAAAATTTCATCCCAAGCATTTGTTTTGAATTTAGTATGTGCTTAAATTCATAAATGTATTGTGTAAAAAGTCAAATGAAAGGAGCATCAAATGTTAAACAAAATGGCCGTAATAGGTGGGGGAAATATTGGAGGCGTTTTAGTTCAGGAAATTGTTAAGCGCCGTTTGGCCAGAGAGGTGGCTCTGGTTGATGTAAAGGAGCCAGACCTGGCCAAAGGAAAATGTCTTGACATTGCCGAAGGTACTCCGGTTATTAAATCCGATATTCGGGCGATTGGGGCAAAAACCTACGATGTCATTCAAGACGCCGAACTTGTGATTAATACAGCCGGCGTTCCGCGCACAGTTCGTCCGGATGGAACGATTCCCTCGCGGGAAGAATTATTAACCACCAACCTTAAGATTACTGATCTGGTGAGCGAAGGCATTCAGAAATACTGTCCTGGAGCGATGGTTATCTCTATTGCCAACCCGCTTGATGCCATTGTTTACCGGCTGTACATGAATTTAAATCCACCGCGTGAAAAATTGGTTGGCATGGCCGGGGTGTTGGATTCCAGCCGTTACCGTTATTTTGTTGCAGAAGCAGCCGGTGTGAGTGTGGAAAATGTTGAGGCCCTCGTTTTGGGTGGGCATGGCGACTCTATGGTGCCCATTCGGTCGGCCTGCCGCATTGCCGGGATGCCGGTTGAAAAGTTTATTTCTGCAGAAAAGTTGGAAGCCATTGAAGCCCGTACACGTAAAGCAGGCGGCGAAGTGGTAAATCTCTTGGGAACCGGTTCTGCTTTTGTGTCGCCTGCCTGGAGCGCCCTGGAAATGGCAGAAGCGATTATCTTTGACAAGAAGAAGATCATGGCGGCCAGCGCGTTGTTGCAAGGCGAATATGGGGTTGACGGTTTATTTGTGGGTGTACCTGTTATCCTGGGTAAAGGCGGCGTTGAAAAAGTTATTGAAATTGATATGACCGATGCCGAGCGCGAAGCCTTTAATAAATCTGTGGAAGCCGTTCGCAAAACGACCAATGAGGTTATTGAACGAACCAAATAAAAAACTTTAGCCTCCGGTTTTTAACAGGAGCCGGAGGCTTTTTTCAATTTATGTTTGATAAAATTGGAGGAAGCCATGGGTAAGTTAAAATATTTAAGTCATTCGGCATGGCTCATCGAATCTGGCGCGCACACCATTGCCATCGATCCCTTTTTAGAAGGCAATCCCAAAGCCCCTTTAAAACCATCCGATGTTAAAGCCGATTTTATCATTGTTACCCATGCTCACGGCGATCATTTAGGGGATGCTGTACCCATTGCCAAGGCTACGGGAGGAACCATAATTTCCAATTTCGAAATTTACAATTACGTAACCAATCAGGGAGCCAATGCGCATCCCATGCACATTGGCGGTTCGCACACATTTCCCTTTGGCAAAGTAAAATTGGTGCCAGCCTGGCACGGCTCTTCCTTCCCTGATGGCAGCTATGGGGGCACGCCAGCTGGTGTGGTGTTAACCGTAGAAGGAAAAAATATTTACCACACCGGCGATACCGGGCTCTTTTTAGACATGCAGTTGATCGGCGAAATGACGCCCATTGACATCTTTTTGGTCAACATTGGCGATAATTTTACCATGGGCATCGACGATGCTGTAAAAGCGGTAGAACTGGTTAAGCCAAAACTTACAATTCCTATGCACTACCAGACATTTGATGTGATCGACGTGGATCCCATGGAATTCGTCAATAAGGTCAAAGCCAAAGGGTTTGAGGTGCAGCTTCTGGATTTTGGACAGGAAATGGAATTTTAAATCACCGCTTCCGGGATGAATGGCCCGGAAGCTTTTAAACATTCCCCTCGTGTGATTAAATGAAAAATACCAGGCAAAAAGTTTTTACGCAGAGGAATCATATTCCCTTAAATTGGTCTATTGTGCCTGCAAACTGATTCTCCACACGCATTGGGGAAAAATCTGTCAGCGAGGAGGGATGTTTTTTTACATTTTTTTCAAACTTTCCATTTTTTAGGTTGAATGTATCGTTTTACCTTATTCTCATGGAGATTTACAATGCGTCTGGCCATTCTTTCTCTCGTATTATTTTTTATTGGAACTGCCTCTGTAAAAGCTCAGGATTTGCAGCAGATTATTGAGCTCATAACGCAAAACCAATTTTCCAGAGCAGAAAAAATGTTAACCCAACACCTTAAGCAGCAGCCGGACGATTTAGACGCTCTGCGCTGGTTAAGCCTGATTTACCTGAATAATCAAGATTTTACACAAGCCGTTAATGTGTTAGAGCGCTGCCAGAAAATAGCCCCGGATGATCCTTCAATTACCCTGGAGTTAGGAAAGGCCCTTAAACGCGCCGGACAATGGAAAGAGGCCGAAAAGCAGTTGAAAAAGGCGTACTCAAATACAACGCTTCAGACTTCGGCTGGCATAATCCTGGCCGATTTGTACTATGAACAAAATCGCTTCAGAAAGGCTCTAGAACTTTACAAAGTGTTGATTTTAAATCGGCCACAGAACAGTTTTTTTTATCGGCAGGCAGGACGATGTGCGTTAAAATTAAACGATTACAGGCAGGCCGAATCTTTTTTGCAAAAAGCGCTGCAACTGAATAGTCGGGATATTGAATCCTACACCTTACTATTCAATGTTTTGAAAAAAAAGGAACGGTGGAGCGAGGCTTTACAGACCGTACAACAAGGTTTGTTACATTTTTCAACTAATCCTTCCTTATTGCTGGCAGCTGCCGATTGCCAGTTTGCACTTAAGCGCTATCCTGAAGCAATCGGGCATTATCAGGCAGCTCTGGCCAACGGCGACTCTTCGGCCTACCTGTACAAAAAATTAGGAGCTGCTTATTACTATGCCAACAACTACGCCAGCGCTTTGCTGGCCTTGAAAAAATCTATTCAAAAGGATAAAAAAGATCCCATAAGCTATTATTTTTTGGGGCTGGTACAAAAAGCGCTCAATCTGGAGCAAAAGGCCATCGCTTCTTTACAAAAGGCTATTGACTTAAGTTTACCCGCGTTTTTACCGGATATCTATTTTCAGATGGCTGAAGCCTGGCAGAGACAAAAGAAATATTCCAGGGCCATTGCCTTTTACAAAAAGGTTTTAGAGGCGGACACCGCACGTGTTATGCCCCTCTTTTACATGGCAACCATTTACGACGAGGTGTACAAGGACCGACAAACACCCTTACGCTATTATCAGAAATTTTTGGATCGCGCTGACGAATCCATTCCCCATCGCTACAAAAATTACGCCCTGGAAAGGATGAAGGCTATCCGTGAACAACTTCATTTTCAAAAAGGACGTAAAAATAAAAAATAGAGGGCGGTAAGATGAAGTATTCTGTTTTAGGGATTATCTTTGTACTTTGCTCCTGGAGTTTTGCTCAGAATTGGTTACAGCAAACCAATGCCCAAATTGCACAGTGCAGTAATTTAAACCAGGTGGATAGCCTGGTGACCGTTACAGAGCAACAGTTACAAAACGAACCTCACAAATTGTTACGTTTTTATCGCAATGTATTTCCACATTGCTACAAAGTACGTGAACGGCAGTTGAAAAAGGCCCTCTCAGAAAAGGATCAAGAGCAGCAAATAAAAATCGGCAGGGCCATTGAACAACAGTTTATGGCGCTGATGGATCGGATCACACAAAATGCTGCCGAATTGTGTGAAAAAGTGGACCAGAGTGTCCTTGACGATGATCTGCGAGCTTATTGTAAAACCTTTAAGATGATGGAGGCTTACCGTCGCTTTGAGCAGGGATTAAAAAGCAAACCACGACCCGATTTCCAGTTTACCGATCTTTACGGTAAAGTCTATCATCTTTACGATTTTAAAGGGAAGTACGTTTTGCTGAACTTCTGGAATATGCACAGTACGCCCTGTGTGGAGGAACTACCCTTTTTACGCCAGGCTTTTGAAAAATACGCGTCTAAAGGTTTGGTTCTTATCAATTTCCATTTAAAGGTTGGGCATATCGATGAAAAATGGGAAAGCGATGTGCTGAAAAATCTCATCCAGGAGACCGAGATGCCGGGTATTCAGGTAGCAGGAGCTCAGGCCTTACGCGTGAAAGAACAATATTTTGTTCGAAATTTCCCCACACTCTTTTTGTTAAATCCACAGGGATTTGTCATTAAACCTTCAGGTAATCGTACGGGCTTTAAAGATGAATTACGCGGGGCAAAATTATTACAGACTTTGCAGGAGGTCTTCGGTCAATAAAAGACAAGCGTTTTACGGATTGTTTTTGGGAGCATTCTTTTGTTCGATGTCTTCCAGGTGTAAAACTTGAAGGAGCCTTTTGTTAACATCTTCAGGTAGTTCTTCAGGGCAATCCAGATCCCGGCAGAGTAAAACCGTCTTTTTTACGGTGTCGTAATAAACTTTACAGGTTGGGCAATTGTTGATATGATCCAGAATTTCCTGGCAGGACGGATGATCTAAATCTTCACCCATCAATTCACAAATCTGCCTGATTTTCTCTTTAGGATGAAGCATTACTCTCCCTCAATCTTTCTTCAAAATAATCCGACAAATAATTTCTTAAAAATTGTCTGGCTCTGCGTAAACGAATCTTAACGTTTTCTTCAGTAATTCCTAAAATTTCGCTTGTTTCTTTAATGCTTAATCCCTCAATATCCCTCAGAACAAAAACACTTCGGTAAATGTCAGATAGCTTATTAATGGCTTCGTTTAATTTTTGTTTTACCTCTTCATCAAATACGTTAATGGAGGGATCCTGACTCCAATCTACAAACACCCGACTTTCAATGCTTTCCTGGAATTCCGGATCATCGTTCAATTCCTGAAACACCACCTTCTTTTTCCGCAGGCGCATCAAGGCCGCATTGGTGGCAATGCGATAAATCCAGGTGAAAAAAGATGACCGCCCGTCAAATGTGTTCAGTTTTTCAATGACCGTCAGAAACGTTTCCTGCAAAACATCCTCAGCATCTTCCTTCCGGCGTAAAATACGCAAAGCCAGATTGTAGATCCGGTCACTGTATTTATTGACCAATTGGGCTAAAGCCGCCCGGTCGCCATTTTTTGCTCTCTGAACTAACTCCTGCTCGTTCAAATGTTCTTCTTTCCTATTATGATGTTAAAAATCTTTTTATGATACAATATTACCCCATCATATTATGGAGTAAATACCATTAAATATGAATTTAAAAAAAGATTAAAAGCGCAACAAATCTATTTATTTAAGATGCTAATGCAGCGGAGCCGCAACCAAAAAACTTATTTAGAAAATGACAGACTGATGTCCGGGAACCCTTTAACTCTTACACTCTTAATTCTTCCCTTCCAACAGAGGAAGTTATTTCACGAATTAGCACTCACCCCCTCGGTCCCCCTCTCCCAGAATAAAAATCTGGGAGAGGGGGAAGGCTTGCGGGGGAAATTTTTGCACCTGTGTTGGAGATTTCCTAACATGGCCCTATTCATGATCAATGGGAATTCAGTAAGTCAGCCCCATGCTCATTCAACCATTCAACAAATCAACAATTCAACAGTTTTTATTTCCTCACACAGCACAAAAATTTTCACACGCTAAAGTAATAGATCTTTTGAGGGAAGTATTTTAATCTACGGCCAGCATAGCGCGGATAAGTTAAAACAACTGGGATTAAAATTGAGAGCTTTGGTTTTTCTGGCATTGCAATGGATAAAAGAGTAACTTTGTAACCTGGAACGGATGCTTTGCATCAAACACTAAGTTATTTTAAATCGAAGCATCGAATCAAACATAAGTGAAATAGGAGATAGAGATGGCAGAGAATAAACATTATCCGGTTATTGTTATTGGATCCGGTCCTGCTGGTTTAACAGCAGCCATTTACACGTCGCGTGCTGAATTGAAAACCCTTGTTCTGGAAGGTAATCAACCTGGTGGTCAGTTAACCATCACGACGGAGGTTGAGAATTTCCCCGGTTTTCCTCAGGGCATTCAGGGCCCGCAATTAATGCAGGACATGCGTGAGCAGGCCAATCGTTTTGGAGCGGAAACGGTATTTGAAATGGCTCAAGAAGTTGATTTTAGCAAACGCCCTTTTATGGTTAAAGCCGATAGCGGCACCTATACGGCAGATGCCGTTATCATTGCCACCGGCGCTTCGGCCCGCTGGTTAGGTCTGGAATCGGAACAGCGATTGATGGGCAAAGGGGTGTCCGCCTGCGCCACCTGTGATGGATTTTTCTACAAAGACAAGGAAGTGATCGTGGTTGGCGGCGGAGATTCTGCCATGGAAGAAGCCACCTTTTTAACCAAGTTTGCTAAAAAAGTGTACATCGTTCATCGCCGCGATGAATTTCGGGCTTCCAAAATTATGATTAAACGTGCCCAGGAGAATCCCAAAATTGAATTCATTATGAATCATGTCATTACAGAAATTTTGGGAGACGATTTTGTAACCGGCGTACGACTGAAGAATACCAAGACCGGCGAAGAACATGAGATGGCAATTGATGGGGTGTTCATGGCCATCGGTCATATTCCCAATACCTCGATTTTTAAGGGGCAGATAGATATGGACGAGCAGGGCTACATCCTGACCCAGCCCGATTCTACCAAAACCAATGTGCAGGGCGTATTTGCCTGCGGTGATGTTCAAGATAAAATTTACCGCCAGGCTGTAACCGCAGCCGGTAGCGGTTGTATGGCTGCTCTGGATGCCGAAAAATTTTTAGGGGAGAACGAATAGGCCGCCAGATGACCATAGCTATTTTTTAATGAATAACCGTTTGGGTAAGTAAGGAGCTGGCTTGTTGGGTTTAGGCTCCATTTCAAAGTAATTTAACAAGTAAGCGCAGATCATTTTCTAAATTTTCTGCGCTTTTTTGTTTGGAGTTTTACAATGGATAATGACTTACTACAACAGGCCAAAGAATTGTACTGCGGTTTTTACATTGAACGTCCGGTAGGGAACAATGCATTCTCCTATGAATTGCGCAAACGAAAACGAATTTTTGTACCTCCATTGAAGGAAGGGACGGTGCATGAAGTACAATTGGGTTCCAGAATTGTCTTTGTGGAGGTGGAAGAAGAAAAAGAACAGGCCCGAAAAGGATTAAAACATTTTGTGTATGAGCAATGGAATGAGAAACCGGTCTTTATCTTCGATAATCACAACCATGCCTTCTTTTTCTGGCTCTTAGCCTATCAGGCCCGATTGTTAAATCGAGGGGCCTTTTTGTTACATGTAGATCAACACACCGATATGTGGAAGGCGCCCTATCCTCCTACTTTTAGTTTAAAACGACCGCTGGACTTAAAGAATGTATTTTACTACACCAATTACGTGCTTAATGTGGGCAACTTTATTAAACCGGCCATCGAGCTGGGACTCTTTTCAGAAACCATTATCATTAATACCTTCCTGGATTTTGAGAAGACCTTCCGTCGGCCACTCATTCTCGATCTGGATCTGGATATTTTTGCCCCTGAGTTACACCATCCGGACCGACCTTTCAAAATCGGAAAAATTCAACAATGGATGGAACAGGCAACCTTAATAACCATTGCCACCAGTCCCTTTTATATTGAACAACCCCTGGCTTTAACGCTTTTAAAAGAAATTTTTAGCGCCTGAAAAAATATTTGCATTTTTATGCAACAATTCATTGATTAGTAATGCATCGTACAAAATTAGGAGGAGTGTATGAGACGAGTGCTTTTTGTTTTTCTGTATGCTTTGGTTTTTTCTTTAGTCCCCCAATTGTTCGCCCAACAAGATCCCATCATCGGTAAATGGAAAACCATTGACGATGAGACCGGTGAACCTAAATCGATTGTTGAGATCTACATGCGTAATGGAAAATTTTACGGTCGAGTAGATTCTTTATTTCGTAAACCTGGGGAAGATCCCAATCCTAAATGTGACAAATGTCCGGAAGATGATCCCCGCTACAATAAACCGGTGTTAGGCATGGAAATCATCAAAGACATGGAGAAGGATGGCGACGAATACACCGGGGGTACCATTCTCGATCCCAAAAAAGGGAAAATTTATCGCTGTAAGTTATGGATTGAAGACGGCAAATTAAAAGTACGTGGTTATCTGGCCTTCTTTTACAGAACGCAGACCTGGTACCGCGTAAAATAATTTCTTTTTTGATTTTTATCCGTGTTAATCCTAAATAAGATTTTGTTAGGATTAACACGGATTGCATGAATTACGTATGACTATAAAGTGAAAGATAAGTTGTTTTTCATATAACAAAGAATTTTTTATGTGGCATTCATGAATCTACTCAAAGGCATCCGAGCAGCAACCTAAAACATTACCGCAGGGATTTAAGCGACCACAGAGGGCCCCCGTCTGGCCACCGGTTGGAGCGTAGCGGAAATCCCGATTTTCGGGTACAGGCCCGCCCGTCTGTACGGTGTACAGACGGACAGGCCATTCAACAATTAAACAATTCAACAAATCAACTTTTTTACTTCCTCACACAGCACAAAAATTTTCGCATCCCGCTAAGCGGGATTATAAGTTTTGAAGGAAGTATTCTAAGAGCTTCATGAGGTCGTTCGCTGTTTGCAGGAGAGATGGTTAGAAAGCGAAATAATGCCTGATGAGGATATGATTACCATCATTTGATGGATTCCATCAGAGCACAATGGGGGCTAACGCATCTTATGGAGCTCTGACGATCAGGGAAGGGTAATTTCCATATTATGTTTACTGAAGATATCGATCAAACTGTCAACATCCACCGGTTTACTAAACAGGTAACCCTGGTATTGTTTACAATTGTTCTGCCTTAAAAATTCCAGATGTTCCTGTTTTTCCACGCCTTCTGCCACCAGATTTTTGTTCAGGCTTTTGCCCATGGCAATGATGGCTCTGATCATGTCCTTATGTTTCACTTCAGAGTTAATTTGGGAAACATAACTGCGATCGATTTTAATGGTTTTAGCTGGAATATTTTGCAAATAGTTGATAGAAGCATAGCCCGTTCCAAAATCATCGATGGCTAACTCTACCCCCATACCTTTTAAGGCAGAAATATTCTTGTAAATCGATTGGCTCTCTTCCATTAAGCTGGTTTCGGTAATTTCCAGTTGGAGATATTTGGGATTTATATGGTTCTTTAACAGAGCGTTTTGCAGATTTCGCGTAAAGGCTTCGCTTTTTAAACCTTGAGGAGAAACATTAATGGCCAGGTAAAGCCCATTGTTGTGAAATTTTGCAATCTCATTAAAATCTTTAAAAGAGCGTTCAATGATCCAGTCATTAAATTGATTTAGAAGATGGCTTTCTTCGGCAATGGGAATGAATTCAGCGGGCGACACATTGCCCAAAACCGGGCTGTTCCAGCGAATTAAGGCTTCTATCCCAATGATCTTGAAATTGTTAATTTTACCATTGGTGGACAATATCGGCTGATAATGCATCTTAAATTGATTGTCAAAGGCATTCTTTTCAATAACCGATTTTAATTCATTTACAATTTGTAACCTTCTCAAGGAATTTTCAGTCATTTCTGGGGCAAAAAACTTATAGCCGCTCTTACCGGATTTTTTGACCTCGTACATGGCGACGTCGGCATTTTTAATCAAAGTTTCCACTTTAAGGCCATCTCTTGGTACCAGAGCAATTCCAATACTGGGTGAAATAGAAGTAATGACTTCATCTTTCACCTGATACGGTTTAGAAAGAATACGTACTAATTTTTCAGCCACCAGACCAGCATCAACTTCCCGTTTTACACTACGTAAAATGGCTACAAATTCATCTCCTCCCAGGCGAAAGACCTGATCGCTTTTACGCAATGTTTTTACCATGCGTTTAGCCGCTTCCCGTAGTACCTGATCGCCGTAATCATGACCCAGCGTGTCATTGATCAGTTTAAAATTATCGAGGTCTAAAAACAAAATAGCGCTAAACAAATCAGGATTTCGGGCAGACTCTCTAACAACAATCTGAATCTGCTCATAAAATGCATCGCGGTTTCTCAATCCTGTTAGCCGATCATGGTAGGCCAGGTACTTAAGTTCTTTTTGTGAAAGAACCAGATGCGTTAAGTTATTGCCAAACAAGACAATGGCAATCATTTTTTCGTTTTTGGCGTCGAAAAGGGGCAAATAAATTCTCTTGTAATAAAAGGTCCTGTTTTTTTCAGTGAAATAGAGTTTTTCTGTAAAGCGCATTAATTGTCGATTTTTAATTGCCCGCTCAAAATATTTTTGGCGCAGCTTTAACGCCCCAGGATCAATTTTCAGACGATAAAAATAGTATTCTTCATTCTTGTTCAAGAACTCCCTGTTCTCGATCCCGTTTGTAAAATAGTAATCGTTCATAAAAATAATGCGCCCTTGTAAATCGTAGGCTGCGATTTCCATAGGGATTTTTTTTAAAATTTCAAAATATTCTTTTAAAGATTTGAACTTCTTGTTTTTACTGATTAGGGGTATCATTTTGGCCTCATTCCATTTAGAGCGTTTCATTGGTCAAAAAAACAATTATCTGTTCTTCCATGAACAGTTAATCTTTTTCTCGTCAAAATTTTTTAAATCTTAAAAATTAATAAATAACTTTTCAAATTCTTGTTGTGACACAGATAAAGAAAAGCGTTCCAAAATAGTGAAATTCGCCTGATCTGCTTTTTGTCTGCCTGTTTCAAGAAATCTTGTCCATTCCTGGTCAAAAGGCCAACATATTATTCTTTTAATTTTTTAGGAAGATTTATTATATTTGTTAGAGCAAACAAATATTGAGGGGTCTTCAATGAAAAAAACATTTGCCTTCCTGGTGTTTCTATTACTGTTTAACCATCTCCTGGCCCAGGCTTTGCCACAGGTTTCACCACAGGAAGTCGGTCTGGATGGAGACATACTATCCAGAGCTGATAGTGTAATTAACAAAGCCATAGAAGATAGCATAATTCCCGGAGCTGTTTTTCTGGTGGCTCGATTTAATAAAATCGCCTACCACAAGGCGTATGGTTACAGAGAGATTGTTCCACAGAAAAAACCAACGGAACTGAACACCATTTTCGACCTGGCTTCCATAACCAAACCTGTAGCCACAGCCACATCCATTATGATTTTGCTCGAAAGAGGGATGCTCCGGCTTTATGATCCGGTTGCGCTCTATGTTCCGGATTTTAAGCAATACCACGGTCCATTTGCGGGCAAACCCATCCGCCTTATCCATCTACTTACACACACGTCCGGGCTTCCTCCTTATGTCCCTGTGCAGGAATTAAAGAAACGATTTCATGGCCCGCAGCCAGATTCTCTGATCCATTATATTGCCACGGTTGAACGGCATCATGCTCCAGGCACCTATTTTAAATATAGTTGTCTGAATTTTATTACTTTACAACGCGTTATTAAAAACCTTACCGGTCAGTCGATCAAACAATTTGCCGAGCAAAATATTTTTAAAAAACTGGGAATGAATCATACCTTTTACACACCGACCGCCAAGGAGGTACCATATTGTGCAGCTACTGAGGAGTTAGCTCCCGGAGATGTTTTGATTGGCCGGGTACATGATCCTTTGGCTCGTGAAATCAATGGCTGCATTTCTGGAAATGCCGGGTTGTTCTCTACGGCCTCAGATCTGGCAATTTACAGTGCGATGCTCTTAAATGGCGGGAGCTGGAATGGTACACGCCTTTTAAGCCCTTTAACAGTAAAAAAGATGACTTCTGTTCCCCGTGGTTTTGAACAATTTGGACGGGCTTTGGGCTGGGACCTCTATTCACCATTTAATTCCAATCTGGGAGATCTGTTCAGCGCTAAAGCCTATGGCCATACCGGTTACACCGGAACTTCCATCACCATCGATCCAACACATCAAATTGTGGTGATTCTATTAACCAATCGCGTCCATCCACATGACAAAGGAAGCGTTGTACGTTTGCGCGCAATCATTGCCAATTTGGTTGCTTCTTCTATTAAACAATGAAAAGGAGGTGTTTATGGTTACTTTATACGGTGTTCCAACCTGTCAGAAAATTCGAAAAACCAAAGCCCTGTTAGATCGGTTGAATGTGTCCTATCAGTTCGTAAATGTAAAAAAGACGCCTATTCCTGAAGATGAGTTACGCCAGATCGTGGCCCAGCTCGGTTTAGAGAAAGTGGTCAATTCCACAGGCCCCACCTATCGCAAGCTGGGCTTGAAGAACAAAAATTTAAATGATGAACAGTTGTTCCAAATTCTGTTAAAAGAACAGGGCATGATTACCCGGCCTTTAATCAAGAAAGGGGATCAGTACTGGATTGGCTTTGATGAAGAGCAAATAGAAAAATTCGTTTCATAACTCTGAGGAATGCCCATGAAATTAACAGCGGTCATTTTAGGTGGGGGCAGAGGAACAAGACTGTATCCCTTAACCAAATTACGAGCCAAGCCGGCGGTGCCTATTGGCGGGAAATTCCGCTTAATTGATATTCCGATTAGTAATTGTTTGCATTCAGATGTAAGAAAAATATTTGTTTTAACGCAGTTTAATACCGAATCATTACACAGGCACATTACTCGTACCTATCAATTTGATAATTTTAGCGCAGGCTTTGTTCGCATTCTGGCCGCTCAACAAACGGAGGAAATCGAGGAATGGTATCAGGGTACGGCAGATGCCGTTCGAAAAAATTTACGCTATTTACGCAATACAGATGATCACATTATTATTTTGTCTGGTGATCATCTGTACCGGATGGATTATCGTAAATTTTTTGATTACCATCTAAGCATGGATGCCGATGTCTCCATAGCCGTTAAACCGATCACAAAACAGAGGGCAAAGGGTCTTGGTATTCTCAAAGCGAATTCAAAGGGCTGGATTACAGAGTTTGTGGAAAAACCGGAGGATGAAAGGATTTTAGAACAATTTGTTGCAGATCCAGAATTCTTTAAATTATTCGATGTCAAGCAGGGAGAAAGAACCCATCTGGCCTCCATGGGAATCTACATTTTTAAAAAACAGGTACTGTTTGATGTTCTCAATTCCAATGACTATCAAGATTTTGGACGCGAAATCATACCTGAATATATCCATAAATTAAAAGTGGCGGCGTATATTTTTGATGGCTATTGGGCAGACATTGGAACCATAAAGGCTTTTTTTGAAGCGCACCTGGAATTGATTAAACCGGTTCCGGAATTCGATTTCTACGATGAAGAACATCCTTTTTACACCCACCCACGCTATTTGCCCCCATCCAAGGTGTACAATTGCCAGATCCATCGGTCCCTGGTAGCAGAAGGGTCCATCTTATTAGGCTCTATTATCGAAAACTCGATTATTGGAATTCGTTCCTTTATTTCAGAAAATACACTGGTTCAACAGTCCATAATTATGGGTAATACCCGCTATGAAACAATCCGAACCAAAAAAGAGAATGAAGAGCAGAAAATCCCTAATTTAGGAATCGGTCACCATTGCATCATCCGTAGAGCCATCATTGATCTGGATTGCCGAATTGGCAACAATGTACAACTGATTAATAAAGACAAAAAAGAAAATGAAGACGGAGAATTTTACACGATTCGCGATGGCATAATTATCATTCCAAAAGGGACGCTCATACCGGACAACACAGTTATCTAAGGCAGCACAGCCGCAACCCAAAATCGACCAGTAGAGTAGAAAAGGGAATGTAAAGAACAAGAGTCTTTACATCCGCCTTAACCCTCCTCAAACCGGACGTGCGGCTTTCCCGTAGAATTTCATCACAAGCATTCACAAGTCACTAATTCGAGTAAATGCCTTCATAGATAGATCAAGCCAAGATCTTTAAGGTGTTGATACATACTCACACCTTTTGGAGGACCATAT
>NZ_JBSMDE010000198.1:0-6243 GCF_056497305.1 Caldithrix sp.
GCGCCTCCGGTGCCTACAAAAATATTTTTTACATGATTAGCCATACCGGCGACTTCATGCGGTACGACCTGGCCAATGGATAATATCAGGTCGAATTGTCCTTCCACAAGAAGCCGGTTAACCTGAACAGGCCAGTCGTAGTGGATCTTATTCTCCGAAACCTGGGCTACAAAATCAGCGGGAACGCGCCCCAGAGTAAGCACATCCGTACGCCAGTTGTGAACGCGGAACAGGTTGAGGGGCACTCCAGCGTACATCTCCTGAATTTGTTGTTTAGGCATGGCCGAATGCGTTCCCAGGGCGGGCAATACAGCCTTCAGGCGCCTGCCAAGGTATTGATAGGCAAAGCGTGTCAATGGCCCGGCAAAGGAATGGGCGCGAGTAAAATCCGGGGGAATAATCAGCGCCGAAGAAATTTTCTCTAATTTTTTCAACGTGTTAAAAATGGCCTCGCGTAATTCCTTTTCACTTAGACCGTTGGCGACATCTTGCTTGTCAAAATAGAGCATTAGATTTCCTTTAAACTGTTAAAACATCAAGTAAAAGAACGAATTCACAGAAAGCAGTTCTGGCTTTGAATCAACGGAATTTTTTCAATGCCATTGCTTTACATTCCTTCCGTGCCTGGAAACTAGCGGACGCTGTTTTTTAAACACATTCCATTTTTGGTCTTTTTCATTTTTCCTACCAGTCAGTATGGAAAAATTGGCCGCGCGGTCGATCCACACGTTCGTAAGTGTGGGCGCCAAAGTAATCGCGCTGGGCCTGCTGGAGATTGGCCGGCAGTTGCGCGCTGCGGTAACCTTCGTAGTAGGCCAGAGCGCTGCTAAAAGCCGGGACAGGGATACCGGCCAGAGCGGCCTCGGCCACGACCTTTCTCCAGGCCGGTTGAGTTTTTTGAATCACTGAGCTGAAATAATCATCCAGCAAAAGATTGGCTAAGTCGCTCTTTTTATCATACGCTTCTTTAATTTGATTTAAGAATTCGGCGCGAATGATGCAGCCGGCGCGCCAGATGTGGGCAATCTTCCCAAAGTTTAGATTCCAATGATATTCACGGTCAGCCGCGCGCAGCAATTGAAAACCCTGAGCGTATGAGCAAATTTTCGAAGCGTACAGGGCCTGTTTTAATGCTTCAATAAATGCCGCTGGATCGCCGGAAAAATGGTATTGCGGCCCGGAAAGAATTTTAGAAGCAGCCACGCGTTCTTCTTTAAGGGCGCTCAGGAAGCGGGTAAAAACGGCTTCGGCAATAGTCTGAGCCGGAACGCCAAGATCCAGAGCCGTTTGACTGGTCCATTTGCCCGTGCCTTTCTGTCCGGCCGTATCCAGGATGACCTCCACCATGGGCCGGCCGGTTTCCCTGTCTTTTTGGGCCAGAATGTCGCCAGTGATTTCAATCAGATAGCTTTTTAACTCGCTTTCATTCCATTCTTTAAAAATAGCGCTTGTCTCATCAGCCGACAGATGCAGAAGGTTTTTCATCAGAAAATAGGCTTCGCAGATCATTTGCATGTCGCCGTACTCAATGCCGTTGTGCACCATTTTGACAAAAGGGCCGGCGCCGCCTTCGCCCAGCCACGCGGCGCAGGCTTCGTTTTGTTCGGTTTTAGCTGCAATGGCCCTGAATAAATCTTTTACCAGAGGCCAGGCGCGCACATCTCCGCCTGGCATCAACGAAGGGCCGTACAGCGCGCCCTCCTCGCCGCCGCTGACGCCCGTGCCAATGAATAAAATATCCTGTTTTTTTAAAAATCGGTAGCGCCTTTCGGAATCCAGAAAAAAGGAATTTCCGCCATCTATCAACAGATCGCCTTTTTGTAATCCTGGTAGCAAGGATTCGATCACCGCGTCAACCGCTTTGCCTGCTGGTACCATCAGCATTATCTTTTTAGGCGATGCCAAACTGCGTAACACTTCATCCAGAGAAGAGGCCACCATGATCTTCTTTCCAGCAAAATGTTCCTTTGCTTCACTGCGCTTTTGCTCATCCAGATCGAAGCCCACCACCGAATAGCCATTGCGCTCCATATTGAGGGCCAGATTGCGGCCCATAACACCCATTCCAATCATTGCAATATCGTATTTCATTTCGCCTTTCCTTTTTTATTTTCTTTTTAATTTAAACACCGCTAAAAGCCGAAAAACCGCCGTCAATGGGAATTACCGTTCCGGTGACAAAAGCCGAAGCGGGGGAGAGCAGCCAGATGACCGTTCCAACCAACTCTTCCGGTTGTCCGAAACGTCCCATGGGAGTGTGATCAATAATTTTCCGGCCGCGTTCGGTCCATTGCCCCTTTTCATCCTGCAACAAATAGCGATTTTGTTTGGTCAGAAAAAAGCCGGGAGCAATGGCATTGACGCGAATATGAGGTGAATATTCCTGCGCCAGATGAACGGCCAGCCATTGCGTAAAATTGGTAACAGCGGCCTTGGCTGCCGAATAGGCCGGGATGCGTGTTAACGGCCGGAAGGCAGCCATCGATGCAATATTAATAATCGTTCCTTCTTTTTGCCTGGTGAATACTTCCGAAAAGACCTGGCTGGGAAGGACGGTGCCCATCAGGTTTAAATTTACGATTTCCATAAACGCCGTTTCGGGCAAACGGGCAAAAGGATGCTCCGCGTCGGTGGTGGCTCCGGGATCGTTGCCTCCGGCGCCATTGATCAGAGCATCGACGCGTCCGTATTGCTGCAGCAGAGCGTCGCGCACCTTTTCCAGATCAGCCCTTTCCAGAACATTGGCTTTGAGAACCGTAAAATGGCCTGGACATGCTTCCAACTTTTGTATCATTTCTTTGCTAAATTCAGAGCGAAAACAGATAAAAGCTACCGTGGCCCCCTGTTCAGCCAGCGCCAGGCCAATGGCCCTTCCCAGCATTCCACAGCCTCCGGTAATAGCGATTACTTTATGGCGGATGTCGAAAAGTTCAGACATAAAAAATTACTCCTTCCCTAAAAATAACGGTTTGATGTGGCGTTCTAATAAATTTAAAGTCACATTTTTCTCGATTGTTGAACGATACTTTTTTAGCAATGAGAAAAAAGAGTTGCTCTCCCGTGAGGCCAATCCATAAGCGATATGCAACAATTGCCGGACGTTCGCATCGAAAAATGAATCTTGCGGATTATGACGCACTGTACGCGCTAATCTCTGTTCGTCCCAGCTTTCAACCTCTGTCGGTGATGGCAGTTGTTCGTACTGAATCCGAATTACATGGTGATAAGGTCGGGAGAGTTGTTCTTTATTTTGCCAGGCCCGGGCATAGAGGGTTTTGACAAACTGTAAGCCGTCCGGGCCGCCTTCCGCCAGACCAATGATTTCTTCCAGCCAGGTGGTGCCCGCCGTTTTTAAATGCAATCCCGTGTCAAATTCTCGAATAAGTCGCCGCAATATGGGGTAAAGGCTAAACTTATCGCTGCCTGTATGAATGCTAAGTTTTAAATCCTCCGGCTGTTCCGTATTTTGTTGAAACCAATGTAACACCTTCAAAAAGGCCCGCACCTGATCGCTAAACTCAAAGAGTGAACCCCGATAATCAATTCCTTTTAGAAAATCTCCAACAAATTTCGGGGCAATAGTGTTTAGTCGTACGCCAAGTTCGGTAAGGACATAAAGCAAGAGAAAAAGTTCTGCTGGCGTTTGACTTTTGGGGCCTTCGTCAAAGGAAACTTCCAACACCACAGAGTTCCTGGCTTTAACTTTCAGAATGTCCGTGGCGATTTGACGAGCTTCTAACAGAGCCTTGCCGTAAGCAGAAAGGAAGTTTTCAATAGTTGTCTCATTCCATTCAAAAGGGGGCAGGTCGGCAATTTGTGTGCGCTGGCCCAGTCGTTTGATCAGCCGTTTTAGATCAGTTGTCTCCGGACCAGAAAGGGGCTTGTTGAGCGCCTCGGTTACGTCAATGGTGAAATAGTTGCAATATTCTACAAAATAGCCAAGGGTTTTTTGATTAATGTGGTCGGCATCCAGGAAATAAGGCTCGGTCCATCCCAATGCCGCAGCGGCTTCCTCTGCGGCCCGGGCGGTTTCTTGTGGCGAACTGCCAATAATCTGGTGCTCGCGAAAGGACTTGTTCCAGGCCGGCGAAATGAACACCCCAGCCTTTTGAGCCTGAATGATGGCTTCAAGCTGTGCCCGGGCTTCTTGCGCGAAACGATCGCCAATGCCCAGTGAATATTTGTTAAGTAAAGTCAAAATGTTCTCCTTTTTATTTAATAACCGAATAGTTTAGGCAGCCACAACGTAATTTGTGGCACGTAGGTAACCAGCATCAGGGCGGCAATCATGGCCAGGTAAAATGGAATCAAAGGGCGGATGAGCCGGGTAATGGGCATTCCGCTGATGCCGCAACCGACAAACAATACGCTGCCTACCGGCGGCGTTACCAGCCCGATGCACAAATTCAGAACCAGAATAATGCCGAAATGTAATGGAGTGATGCCCAATTGCGTTGCTACCGGGAGAAAAATCGGTGTAAAAATGAGCACCGCAGGGGTCATGTCCATAAAGGTGCCAATAAATAGCAAAAGCAAATTGATGAGCAGCAGAATCAGGTAGCGGTTGCTGGTCAACGATAGCAGGGCCTGACTGATATTTTGGGGAATATTTTCGTAGGACATGATCCAGGACATGGCCGTGGATGTAGCGATCAGCAGCATAACGATGGCCGTGGTTTCAACGGTTTTAAGTAGAATAGCCGGCAAATCTTCCCAGCGAACCTCTTTGTAAAAAAACACGGACAGTAGCAGAGCGTAAAGAACGGCAATAGCGCTTGCTTCGGTGGCGGTAAAGATACCGGCCACAATCCCCCCGATGACCAGAATAATCATGAACAAGCTGGGAATGGCATCCAGAAATTTTTTAAATCCAACCCCAAGGCCTTCCCATTGGCCGGTAGAATACTTTTTCCGATAGGCATAAATTCCGGCCACCAGCATCAGGAAAAGTCCGACCAGAAGGCCCGGCAGATAGCCTGCAATAAATAAAGCCGCAATGGACACTCCGCCGCTGGCCAGAGAATAAACAATCAAAATATTACTGGGGGGAATTAACAAACCGGTGGTGGACGCCGTTACAATGGTTGCCGTACTAAAACCTTTGTGATAGTCTTCTTTGTCCATGGCCGGAATCATAAATCCTCCAATAGCCGAAGTAGCAGCCACGGCCGAACCGGAAATAGAGCCAAAGAGCATGGCGGCTACAATAGAAACGTGCGCCAGACCTCCAGGCAACACACCGATCAAAGCTCGGGTAAAATCGATCAAACGCCGGGCAATCCCTCCACGGCCCATCAAAATGCCGGACAAAATAAAAAAGGGAATAGCTAACAAGGCAAAACTATCCAGACCGCTGACCATGCGCTGGGCAATGGTTGTGACGGCAGGCAGAAAGTCGATGGTAAACAACATGGTTAAAAGGGTAGAAATGCCAATGCTTATCGAAATGGGTACGTTCAACATCAGCAAGAGAATAAATGAAATGACCAGGATGGCTACCGACCAATCCATAACGTCTCCCTGTTATTGCATTTTCACTTGATGATCCCTGCACATTCCATGGTACTGCGGGGACCTGTTTTTACGAGGATTAACCCCGTCAATCGATGAGCTCTGGGCGGTGTTGTTTCAATTCACCGGAATAAATGGAACGTAGAGCGTACAGAACAATAAAAGCACCACTCAAGGGCACAACCACGTAAACGGCACCCATCGGGATATTAAGAGCGGCCGATCTCTGATTTAGCTCAAAAGCCAGAACAAGCAAATGCAGACCGCCGCCAATCATCACCAGCAAGGCAAACAGTCCGCTAATAGCGTGAATGAGAATAAAAGCCATTTTACGATGCTTTGCGCCCAATCGATTGACGAGCACATCAATGCCAAGATGCGCGCCAGTCTGGTAGGCATAACTGGCTCCTAAAAGTCCAATCCAGATCAATAAAAAACGAGCGATCTCTTCAGTGTAGGAGCTGGGCGCATTCAATATGTAGCGGGAAAAAACCTGCCAGCTCACATCAACTACCATCAGGCCCATGAGCGTGGTCAAAAAAAACTGCAAAGTCTGATCCAGGCGTTTAAAAATGGGTCCCATATCTTTCCCTTTCAGCGAATGGCCTGAATTTGTTGAATAAGATCGTAAATAGGCGTTCCTTTGTAAGTTTCGTACATCGCTTTTACAGCCGCTTTAAAAAGCGCTTTATCGGGATGAATAATGGTCACACCGGCCTTTTCTACCTCTTT
>NZ_JBSMDE010000199.1:0-15832 GCF_056497305.1 Caldithrix sp.
TTCGGCTCGAGGCTTCGCAAGGGCAAAGCATTTAAGGTGAGTTTTTGTTTTAAAAACCCATCCCCCCGGCGCCCTTTCCTTGAAAAAAAGGAAGAAGGCGTTTTAGTCTTTGCTTTGTAAATTTTGATTTCTAAATGTTCATCTACTCATACGTTTGTGATTGCCCTGTAATTAGGCAGCTTAAAAATTTTCGCATCCCGCTGTGGCGGGATTAGTTCTTTTGAAGGAAGTATTCTAAGAAATCCTTAGCTTCTGTCTCAATCCCCTCTGAAAAACGGGGTGCTTTCTAACATTCAAAGTAGTTTCCTTTTCCGTCTGGTATAAAAATATAAGTCTCAATCCCCTCTGAAAAACGGGGTGCTTTCTAACTCCTGCTCCGGGAAACTCTCTTTTACCAGGCCTTCTACAGCCCTATTTTCTAAACCTCTTTTATCCTCCTTACAACTTTCTGCCAGATCTGACCTAAATTCAACGTAATTCATTGTTTTTTTGTAACACAAAACCTTTTCCTAACTTTATCGGCGAATTTTCTCCCGGTGCCTTTTATTTTTTGTAATTTATGTATTTTTCTCTTTTCTTGCAAATCAAATCACAATAAATGCCTGATCCTGTAACGCTTCGCCTGTACCCAATATGGTTACTTCATCTTTCATGTTTAAGGCCATCACATAAATGCGCACCGTATCTTCCTCTTCGTTTACTTCTTTTCTTAACAATTTTTCCAGACGCCGTATTTGGTCTGCGCTTAACAAACATTCAAAAACGCTCTTTTGAACATGAAATCCCATTCCTTTTAAGCATTTCATCACGCGCCGCCGGCGTTTATTGCTTACAATGTCATAGGCCACAATAACAAATTTCTTTTCAACTTCTAAAAGCTTCATAGCTATTTCTTTTCCCTTCTAAAAATTGACGAAACTGTAGTATTTGATTATGAATGATTTGCAAATAATTTAAGCGTTCGTTATTAAATTTTTGCCGGCGCGTCAGTAAAGCGCGATAGGCCTCTAAAAAATTTTGCAAGCCATTTTTGCTCAAGCGCAGGGCGCCGTCTTCTTCGGTAAAATCTTTTTCTTTTACCTGCTGTAGATTTACTACTTTTAACACCAGGCGATCGACAATGGGCGCTCTGAATTCCTCCATTAAATCACTGACCAACGCCGGGTGTCCGTAGTCCAGTTCGTGAAAAAAGCCAGCATAAGGGTCCAGGCCATGGCCTTCGACCAGGGCATAAACATTGTTGAACAATAAGGTGTAACCTAATGACAATAAAATATTGATAGGATCGGGCGGCGGATGCTTGATCCGTTTGTTAAATCCCATGCGGTATTTTAACAAACTCTGGAATATCTTGAAATACAGCGCGCTAAAACTACCTTCCAGACCGCGCACAGTGTAAAGGTCTTTGGCGCTTTGCAAACTGCGCTTTAAATTCTGAAACCGACGCTGTAGTTCATTATGGGTTGCGCTCAGGTAACGATTGACTAATCGCACCTGATTGGCGCATTTGGCCTGTGTAATGGCGCGGCTAAAATGTAGTCGAAAATCGTCATCTTTCAGGCGTTCGTATTGCTTTTGTCGAATAAACACATTCTTGCTGGTCGGCCCGCTTAAGCGCCCTTTGTAACGCCCATCTACGGTTAAAAAATGGACTTCGATCTCTTCGCGCAATAATAATCCGATCAAGGACGAGGAAAATTCGATGCGTCCTAAAAGGAGAATCTTTTCTACATTGCTTAAGGGATAAATCAACTTTTTTTTGCGCTCTTTAAAAACGATGAGCGAATGCCCGCGCTTGGTCAGGCGGCTGCCTTGTTCGCTAATCAATAAAACGCTCATAGCCTTGCTCCTTTGCTATTTAAAAAGCGCCGGCGGCAGGGTAAAGGAATTAACAAATTAAAATGGCGGTAAATTTCATTTAAAATGGTCTGCGCCGGTTTTAAAAATTGATCGGCATTTTCTTCAGAGAGGGCCAGCCACACTTCGTCGTAAATGACAAAGTAAATTTGTACCGGCCAGGAATGGGTCTGTATGTGTTCGAATAATTTACACAATGCGGTGTTAAATACATCGCTGGCCGAACCCTGCACCAGGCGATTTAAAACCTTGCCGCCAAAATTAGGGACATTGGATTCCAGTGGAATTTTATGACCGGCGATGGTTTCCACAAATCCATTCTGGCGGGCTAAACTCATTTGCTCCAGCCGTAATTGTCGAATGCCCTCTACAAAAATTCGAGCAAACGGATTGGTCAGTAATTGTTCATCTACGTAACTGCCATTGATTATGGAATTTAATAATTGTTTGCCTTTTTGCCGATCGTGAGGGTAAAAAGTCAGGTAAACATCATCCTGCGGGATATCTTCAAGGGCTATTAAAAAATCTTTTACCAGAAAATTAAGCGCCAGGCGCGGTTCAATACTAATAAAGTCAAAGGCTACCAGAATGCAACCGGGCGGAGGCTGAATGTGTTGTTCACGTTGCTCTTTAGGCCAGGTTTGTAAAGCGGGATTGCGGTAGGTAATGCGGTTAGTTGCGCTACCAATCTGAATTTGCGGGAAAACAAGGTTGCCATCCAGCCAGATCCCGTTTTCTTTTAGATAGGCTATGACATTTTGTAAGTCAAACATCAATCCTGGTTCGTTATCCTGCAGGGGCACGGGACGCAAATCTTTATTAGCCGGCTGCTTAAGGTTGGACTTTTTACTTTTGAATAAATCCTGAATGAAGGCCTCTACTTTTTCTGAATATTCGATGCGTTGCAGGGTCTCCGCGCAGCGTCGACGATGATAATCGGGATTGTGATTGGGTTTCATGCCAGATATCAGTAGCGACTTAATAAAGGCTTTCATTTCTTCTGATTGTTCAGCCATTGAAGCTAATTGCTCATATTCAGCCCGGCCGTAGTAAAAGAGCGCCTTCTCTGGTGGGCTCTGGCAGTCTTCTAATTTCAGGTATTTAAAGATTTTCAGGCGCAAACGATGGTTGGCGTCTTTTAAAGCGTCAAAAATCACTTTTCGTGCGGCATCGTGGTCCCTGGCCAGAAATAAATTTTCAAAATCCTGTAACGCCAGCAAATAGCGGTAGTAGTCTTCTCCTTTTAGCGTTAGTCCCAGTTGATCAATTAAAAAAGCCGCTTCCTGGCGAATGTACCAGTTTTCATCATAAATTAAAGGGATTAAATACTTTTCTTTGCGCAGCTTGCGCAGGGCAGGGAGCTGTTCTTTGATTTGTTCCAACAACTTCAGTTTTTCCTGTTCGTCTCCCTGCAGGCCAATTTGCTGAATGGTTTGTTCGATGGTCATATTTTTTTCTCCTTTTTTCGCTATTTTTGAGGTCGTCCGCTTTACAGAATGGTTCTTGAATTTAAGAGCACATCGTCATCCCATTCTAATTCAGGTTTTAAACTCAAGGTCAAATTCCACTCCTCCTCGGCTTTTTGATCTTCACCGATGGCTTTGTAAATTTCAGACAAAAGCAGGTGGGCTTCGATGTAGTCGGTTTCATAAATTTTTAGTTTGAACTCAATGGAGCGTTTGGCGTAAACAATGGCTTCAGAAAATTGTTTTTCTTTTAACGCTATTTTGGCCAATTCCAACAAAATCTTGTGTTTCCCTTTTTTGTCGCGCTTCAGGGCTTCGTGCAAATCGTTTTTGGCCTGGGCCCTCTGACCATTTAAATAGTTAGCCTTAGCCCGATCTACCAGAATATAAGGCTGGATGCGAATTTTTAAAGCCAGGTTGAATTTTTCGATGGCGTGTTCGTAGTATTTTTGTTCGATTAACAGACGCCCCCAAAAATCGAACAACCACTCTGCCCGGGGGTTGATTTTGACCAGTTGCTTTACGATGCGCTCGGCCGCTTCAAATTCTTTTAAGCGCATTAAACTGAGTGCCAGATTGTACTGTACAAACAATGGCTCGATGTAAGCGCGTTTGTCTTCGGCAATAATTTTGTTAAAACAACTTCGGGCGTTATTAAACGATTGTATTTGTAAGTAGCATTTTCCCAGGTAAAAAATGGAGCGGTAGTAATATTTGCCCATCTGTTGTTTAAATTTTACCTCCGGGTGGTCCTGGTAAATAAGAATGGCTTTTTTCAAAATATCTTTGGCCTGGCGCGCTTTTCTGGTCATAAAGAGGGCCACACCTTTACGGTACAAACAGACCATATATTGCGGAAAACGTTCCAGCGCCTGGTCGAACCATTCCACCGCCTCTTTCCATTGTCCGGCGTCGTAAAAGGTGAATCCCACATGGTAATATGGCTGGGCGCGGTGCGGTTCCAATTCGATCCACTGTTTGTAACAATAGCGCGCTTCGTGGTAGCGATCTAACTGCGAATAGGCAAAACCGAGAGCGCGTAAAATGTAAACTTCTTTCTCGCCTTGCTCCAGCAGTGGCTTTAAAAGATCGATGATTTGTTGCCACTGGTGTTTTCTTTCCAGCTCTTGAATTTTAGATGGAATGCCATTCATAATACTCTCCTTTGTTTTGACCAGAAATTGAGGCCAGGCTTTGCAATTCATATACTGTGTTTAAGATCTGGGGCTATTTCCACAAACATGGTAAAGCGGTACACCTGGCCCAGGGCCTGGGCATCCTTTTGCGTAAAAAGACTGCTTAAATCTTTTCTGTACTGGTAAATGGCACTAATAAAATCGGCAATCATTTCAAATTTGGTGTGGGTTTGAGCGTAAGTTTCCATTTTTTGCAAATCGCTGGCCGTTAGCGGATCGCCAAAAAAGAGAAAGATGTTTTCGCAAACACCCAGCAGGCGAATTAATGCTTCGTACAAGCTCTGTTTAACAGAGTCCCGCTTCTTATTTTTCGTAAATTCCTCATTCAGGGCGTACAGATGAGAAAGGGCAATAATTTTGTTTAGTTTAGCCAGCATGACCAGGTCTTTTTCCGTTTTCATGATTTTTAAACTCTCTATTAATGAGTTTGCAGAAGTCTTACATACCACCTTAGTTACACATTCAATAAGTTTTAGAAAGCGGAAACAACCTGGGTCCGTGATTGGCCGTATTTCAAAGATCGCAGGTTGTTCCGCCGTAATTGTTTCAATGACAGCCGCCTTGCAGCAATAGAATCCAGCTCAGGCGATGGATGAAAAGCCGTTCTTCCTGCAGATAGATCAGACTTTCTTTGAGGCGGCCTTCAAACAGAAAGGTCAAAAATTCTTGTTTGTTTTTAAAAACGCGTAAGTTGCACGCTTCGACAGAAACATTCATCACAACCTCCTTTCTGCTTTTAAAAGTTGCGGCCCAGCCAGTGGGCGACCGAACCGCAACGGGTGCGGGGCCTTTATAGCATCGAAGAGTCGTTTTAGGGTTAATGGTAGCGGATTTTTTTCAGCCAACTTTTATTTTTAAAAACCGTCAAAACCGTCTCTGTTCTTGGATCGCAAACCACGGTAATGCCTTCCCACTTTTCAGGATTTTGGGGCCGAAAAATTTGAAGCATGCGTTTAAGACCGCGCTTACCCAGGAAAAAATACAGGGAGTTTTTAGCGTAAATTTTCTCCCCAAAAATTTTGGCTGCTTCGATCATCAATTCATCAATCGAGCGTTGCTGCATGCGTTTGAAAGCATGACCAGAAATTGGGCTGTTCATAACATCCTCCTTTCTCGTTTTTCCCCAATTCTTAGGGAATTGCGATATTGAACAGCCACAATTTACCCGCCTCGTTTCCAGGTATCAGAAAAGTTTGTGTAGTTTTTGGGCAGACAAATGTTTCGTCTGGCCAGACGTAAAAGAGGAAAGACTAATCGAGGACTTCTATGTTTGATTCGGGGAGTTCAATGAAATAGGTGGGAATGCGATGTTGCTGCTGGCTGTGAATGATTAAAAATTGTTGGATTTTGTCAAAGGTAATTATTTCTTTAATACGCCGGTTAATACGCGGGCGCGAATCGATGAGGTCTTCGTGTTTAAAAGAAGGTAAGGCTGAGCGATCTTCCCGATCTACATCTGGACGTATTTTTAAATAGAGGGCCTGCAGGTCGTTTTCGTGCTGGCAATCTTTAGAATTAACAATGGATCGCTTTTTTAATAGGTACCAGTAAAATGCCAGATCAATAGGTTTAAGTTTAATTTCCCAGGAGTGTTCGCGCCATTTTACGGTTATCGAGGCCTTTTTAATATGCAGTTTTAGAGTAGGGACAAAGGCTTCGTTAATTTCTTTCTGTGTTAATTGAACCAGATCCTGGTACTCCATTTCCTGTGGTCCATGGATGAAAGGAATAATTTCACGTAATCGAACGAAAGGGATTTCGGCATTGGAAATTTTGATTTTTGAAAATGGAATTGTAATACTTTGCCCCTGGCGATCTTTAAAAGTGATGTCTTTACCATCCGATGGCGGAAAATAAAAATAGGGATTGGATTCCAGAGCCGCTGGAGCGACTAATACATGGAAGAGCTTATCTTGCTTTCGGCCATACAACTGCATGGCATAGCCCATAAAGGTGGACATGGTTTTTCGCCCTCCGGCAATCGAGGCAAAAATGCGCGCGTTTTCATCCCGGGTATAATCACGGATGGTTTTAACAATGCAATTTGCGGCTACACGGTTGTCCTCTGCTGTACGAATGTCGAGCAATTCTTCTTCCTGGTCATTTTTAATAACCACAAATTCCGTTTTAATTTGATAGGCTTTTAAACGATATTCTGCACAGAACTGATAAAATTTGCCTTCTTTATTGTCAAATAAGCGTTGTTCAAAAACGTGCTTCCCATGTCGGGTTGTAATGATAACAATTTGATCAATTTTTAGTTCGCGTTGAATGATCAAATCGTAGAGGGTTTCCGTTAAAATTTGCGGCGTCGAACCGGCAACCGTGATGAGGATGTTTTTAAAATTTTTCTTAGTCATTTTTTCGCCAGACAGTTTTGTTAAAGTCTTTACGCCCATCAACCATGTTGATTACTTCTATCATAATACAGGGCCCATTAGTTTTTGTGTTCTGTTCTTTGAATCGATGTTTCCCATTAAAATAAGTACTTTAATGATTAAAAGTACCTTATCCATGTACAACAGATTTACCGGTAAAATAGCTGATAACAATACGGAACAATTTTGCATGCCTCTAATGCAAAGCTTTGTCCAGCGCATCTAAAACAAAAACGTTTTCTTCCCAATGGCCAAAGAGCCGTTTGGCATCTTGATCTGCCCAGGCGTCTAATTCATGAGTAGAAGGAGGCTTTGGATTACCTTTCAATTCTTTAAAATCCATGCGATTAATATTATGACTTGTAAGAAAATAATGAATCAGATCATCAATTCTTTCATTCACCATACGCTTCCTTTTACCGTCTAATTTTTCCACGGAATTAAGAAAGCGCGGGCCAAATTTTATTTTTGGATAAGGAGAGGGCCATATTTTACGTTCATAAAGAGAACGTTTTGTCTGTTGAAAAATAATCTGACCATAATCCGATAATGAAACCGCATCATCCATCTGGAACAGCATTATTTCAGGAATATTTTGAGGGATTGCGGTTGGAATTTGTAAATGGATTTTTCGAAAAAATTGAAAATTATTTTCTATGACCTCTTGCGGAACAAGTTTAACAGGAATCTTAGGGAGCCGGAACAATTCTTTTCCAGTTTCAAACACATAGATTGTCTCATCAGCATAAAACATTGCTAATGTTTGAAGAAAACCTTGCACACTTTTGAAGCCACCGGTTAGATTAAAAACGATATGATAATTGGCGGTTTTAAATCCTTCAATGTTTTGATCTAACCATTTTACCAGATCGGCCATTGCCCATTGAAACAGCGTTAAATTCTTTGTTTGCAAATTGGATAGATTTAAGATTTGTGGCTGGCTAGCCCCATATAGTGAGAGCCATTCCTGAATAATTTGGCCTGTTTGCGTCCCCAGGAAAGTATCGGTAGTAAGCAAATAGTGAAAGTCGTTTTTAGCCCTTTGCATCTCGAAATCATAGTACCTGATTATGGCATGTAATTCTGCAGAAAGTTTTGTTACTTGCTGAAGCGAAGCAGAAAAGAGTTTTTCTCTAACATTATGTATATGATTATCCAGAAGTTCTCGGGTCGATAAATCCAACTCATTTTCTTGACTATTGGCATGATTGTTAATAAGTGTTCTGATCTCAATAGAAGCCCCTTGTGTGAGCAGGCTTGTACCGCAGGTGGAAAAAATAAAATTCGGCATCGTCACTCCTTACTTTAAAATTCTAACTTTAAGACTTTTGCAAAATTGCATCAATTGCCATTCTGAGCAAAGCGAAGAATCTTATAAGTTAAATAAAAACAGTGGATACTTCGTAGCCCCGATTCTCGGGGCTCCTCAAAAAGACAGCTACAGTTTAATTTTGCAGAAGTCTAAATTCTTGATGAAAACTTGAAACACTTACCTCAAACCAATTCTTAGGCGAAAGATATTCTCTGATAAATCCTTTCTTAAATTCAAGAGTACCATAAGCTAAATATTCTAAGGCAGCAGAGCCGCAACCAAAAAAATTCTTTAAAAAATGACCGGCCGGTGCCTCGGAACCTTTTACCTCTTACACTCATATACTCTTAACTTTACTCCTCCAACAGCAGAAGTCATTTCACGAATTATCCCTCACCCCCTCGATCCTCCTCTCCCATAATAAAAATCTGGGAGAGGGGGAAGACTTGCGTGGGATATTTTCTTAATTGTCTGGCAGCTAAAGCCGGTTGAAGCGAAGCGGAAATCGCGATTCACTGGAAAGGGACATCAAACCATTCAACAAATCAACAATTCAACAGTTTTGCTTCTTCACACTGCACAAAGATTTTCGCACGCTAAAGCGTTTTATCTTTTGAAAGAAGTATTCTAAAATGTTAATATTGAAAGTACGATTTTTACTTCGACTTGTAACTCTAACAGGATGATTTGGAAATTTTTGTAAACTGGATTGATAACTTCCTGTCAGTGAAATTGAGAAGGCACTCTTTCCCTGTCCTTTCTCTATCCCACCAAATATTTTGGCTTCATTCTCTCTTAATTTGTCGAGTGGCAAATGCCCGTTCATTGCTCGCCACCAAAAGCGCAGGGCGCCTTTAATGGAAGGTGCTCTAAGTTCTGCCGTCCGCCCATCCGCACCAGCCAGGAACATTGGCGTAATTATTTCACATTCAAAAGTCATTTTGTACATCACGCGTTCCCCATATTTTACTTATCATACCACCCTATACCACCCCAACCCGAAAGTGGCACCTTTGCCAACATGTAAATATTCGCCTATCTTTAACCACCTGTAATAAGGCGTTAAGTTGCCCCTTAAAACCACATTTCCAGTTATTCCATGCACCGGAATCGATCTCTTTTGTTTATTGGAATACCTTCTAAAACGATAGTCTCGGAGCTGGTCGTTTAATACTTCAACCTTTTTTACCTCATCCCAATCAACCTCAGTAAAAATTTTCTGGCCATTACCATGAAGGTAATTTAATCGGTGGTACCTTCTGAGTATGGCTTTTAACAGGGATTCAAAATTTATTTTGTGTAAAACCTTACCATTTTGTTTTATTTGCGTTGGCGTCAGAAAATTTAAAGTGAGCTGCGGTTTGATTTCATTTTTAATTTCGGAGAGCGGAATCTGATCAATTTCATTATTCAAGATTTTTTCTTCAGATTTATAAATCAACTTCTTCTCCCCAGCATCATCAAAATTCCATACGCGTTCCAGGGTAAATTTTCCCGCTGGATTTCCGATCCCTTCTTGGCCCATTTCCAAAAAACAGTAAACAAAATAAGGCAAATATTCAATGGCTTTGCCAATAAGTGTTAATTGCAAATAGAATTTTTCGCCGCTTAGAAAAAATTGCTTTCGATCTAATGGCGGTTTAATAACAAAGGGTTTTAGTGTTTCCTCCTGATTTCTGTATCGAGTCATAAATAAATAAATGTATGGGCACTTTCTGGTGAATGGACAATGGTCGCATGCAATCTTCTTGTTAAAACAAGTCACTTTTTTTAATACATTACCAAATTTGCCACGAAAAGTAGCGCCCTTAAAGGCTGGCAAAAATAAATTGGTTTTACTTTTCAATACAAATTCAAAAAGGGCGATTTCCATATAACCCCTTCCGATTTAGTTGTTTACAATCAATCAAAATGATTGAAACAAAACAAGGAATGACTAAATTCAATAAGATTAAAATGAAAATACTTAATAGGTCGACCAATCACAATAGATAATATTAAGATTTAGTGAAAATGTCAAATTATTTTTGTGGGTTGTAGGGTATTTTTGTTAAAAGATTTAGAATACTTCCTTCAAAAGATCTAATCCCGCCACAGCGGGATGCGAAAATTTTTATGCAGTGTGAAGAAGCAAAGCTGTTGAATTGTTGATTGGTTGAATTGTTGAATTGTTTAATTGTTGAATGGCCTGTCCCCGAGGATCGGGATTTGGAATGACGCTCAGCACGAAACCTCACTGATTGTCATTTCGACCTTATAAAAGTCTCGAGCTGAAGCTCGAGTTACGTTGCGGCTCTGCTGCCTTAGAATACTTCCTTTAAAAGATCTAGTGACTTAGCGTACGAAAATTCTTGTGCTGCATTATTACTAAGCTTTCCCAAAAGTTAAGGTAGATGAACATTTAAAAATCAAAATTTACAAAGCAAAGATTAAAATGCCCCCTTCCCTTTTTTAAAGGAAACAGGGCCGGGGGGATGGGGTTTAAAACAAAAGCTCGCCATAAATGCTTCGCCCTCACAAAGTCGCGGACTGAAGCTCGAGTTAGTTGCGCCTGCAAATGGTCTGCCAATGTAAGGGATTCTCAGAATGACATGCCGGCACGGTTCCTCACCGCATGGGCATAAATTGCCCCTCCGCAAATTAATTCGTAATTCGTCATTCGTAATTTTTAATTTAAAAATGCTTCTCTGTGCGCTCTGTGGTTACTTAAATTCCTGTGTAAATGTTTTTTGGTTGCGGCTCTGCTGCCTTAGTTTCTGCCTGAAACCATGTTGATCTGTATGATGTCCTGAACAGAAACAAACAAAAATTAACAGATTCCTAAAAATTCAAAACTTCAATATTGCTACAGAACTTTTTACATTCCTAATGCTTTAGCCAGAAGAGGATGCATTTTTTCCCGTTCGGCCGGAACCACCTGAGCATGTCGAATGCGATAGGCCAGTTCAATTGAAGGCCGGGCATCCTGAATGCCATAGCCGCCGCCGGTCAGAATGTCGCGGTACACTTCGGTGTGTAAATCGGTAAAACCTCCGGAAAATTCCATCTCCTCGTTGTCAATGACAATACTGCGGTAGGTGCGTTTGCCTTCCTGAACGGCCTGAGCCGGCAAATCATTTTTATCCAGCGATAAAAACCAGCGCACGTAAGCCCGTTCCAGTTCCATGAATCCACCGACTTTCTTGCTGTCTGAATGATGGATTTCCAAATGTTGAACATTTCCAAAAATCCAGGTAAGCATATCAAAAAAGTGGATGCCGATGTTAGTGGCCACCCCGCCTGATTTTTCCATATTCCCTTTCCAGCTGTAAAAATACCATTTACCACGAGAGGTAATGTAGATCAGGTCAATAGGATATTTGTGCCCTTTGGGTCCGTTTAAAACACGCTGCCGCAAGGCTTTGATGGTTTTGTGCAGCCGTAATTGCAGTACATTGTACACACGATGTCCGGTTTCCTGTTCTATTTCCGCAAGCGCATCCAAATTCCAGGGATTGAGCACCAGCGGCTTTTCACAGATGGCATCGGCATCGACGCGTAAGGCAAAACGGATGTGCGCATCATGCAAATAGTTGGGCGAGCAAATGCTGACGTAGTGGATCTCTTTGCCGGCATTAATGCGCCGCAATTTTTCTACATGGCGATCAAAGCGTTCAAATTCCACAAAAAAGTCGACATCATCAAAATAGGAATCCAGAATGCCCACCGAATCGGCAGGATCGGTGGCGCACACCAGGCGATTCCCGGTCTCTTTAATGGCCTTTAAATGCCTGGGAGCTATGTAACCGGCTGCGCCAATCAAAGCAAAATTCTTCATTCGTCCTCCAGATTTTCCATTGTACAACAGTGCCGATTAAACATCACAAAGATTAATAAAAGATTTATTAAACGCATGGCATAAAAACTGCTGCAATATAATAATTTGCGCTCAAAATTACAATAAATAAAATCCTGGGGCAGGCGAGCTGCAAACATTAATTGACTACAGAGAACACATCAATGCCCTGAATTCAAGAAAGAGCATTTTTAAATTAATAATTTAAAATTAGGAATTAAAAAACTGCATCAATTGGTTTGAGTAAAATAATCACGCAGGTTACGCGGATGCTCGCAGAAAAAAGTAAAAATTAAAAAAAAACAAAAGAGAATCTGCGCTAATCGGCGTGACCCGCGAGCTACAAACATTCCGGTCAGGTGCGTAAGCCTTGTCAAACAGCACGATCTCTAAACAATGCCTTGTGTGCATCCAGGACAATACATTTCCATTCTTCATTATTTATGAATAATAACTTGAAACACAGGGAACTGACTGACTTAAGTTTAGGAAAAATTTGCATAAAATATATCAAATTGTAATTTTAAGTAAGGTTATTTACTAATTCCCGGATAAAATGTTTAAATTAATAGTTTTACCTGGTGACAATATTGTTTGTATTTTTTTGAAATTATTGTGCCACAATAAGAAGCTACCTCTTTCGTTTTCTTATTATTTAAAAAATAAATGGTATTTTTGCGGATTCACATAAATGCGCTAAAAAGAGGGCAAATAAAAATCCTTAAATAAGATCAACAGTAGGAGGAAAGATGTTAAAATTTCTTATTTTTGTTTTTATCCCAATTTTACTATTTGCGCAAAATCCGCGCGATTATTTTCCCACGCACTTAGGCGACATGTGGCAATATGTTAATAGCGATGGTAATTATGTAAATTATACCATTGTAAAAGACTCAATTGATTCTTTGGGGAATGAATATGTTGATTTTGAGATTAGCTGGGTAGGATATACTGACTCATATATTCAGCATTATATGATAGATACACTGGATCAGGTTTGGAGTTTAGATGAAGGATCATATGAAAAGGGTAAAGCTATAGAATTCAACCTTAGGGCCACATACGGAGAATGGTATTATTGCGGAAATTATGCCAATGGATTACCTTTCTATGCCAGAGTAATCGACACGACTGCGCATTCAAAGACGTATAATTTTTATCAATCATCCGCTGAAGATGGTGATCCGGATAGTATAATATTGGATGGTTCATTAATAATTCTGGAAGCCGGTATTGGCCGAACTTACGTACTTGGTGAATTCTATTCTGAACATTTAAACGGCGCTATTATCGACGGTGTACAGTATGGTACCATTTATTACGACACTACAGCTATTGCCGAACATGAAGTTAATCTTCTTCCTATGAAACCGGAAATCCTAAAAACCTATCCCAATCCCTTTAACAGCCGGGTTAAAATAGAGTATTTTTTGCCTAAATCCGGTATGTTAAAAATAGAAATTTTTAACCTCTCCGGGCAAAAAGTAACCACACTTTTTAACGGTTATGCGCGTAAAGGCAAAAAGGAAATAGTATGGGATGGAAATTTTTCGAATCGGAGGTCTGCGCCCAGCGGCCTGTATTTTATACAGCTTTATACGAACGGTATTAAAGATATCAAAAGTGTTTTATTGGTAAAATGAAAGGAGAAGGACAATGTTGAAAAAAGTAATTTTTCTTGTAATAATTTTATTTGACACAAAATTTGTTAATAGGAGGGTGATTATTGAACCTTAAGTCAAGAAAATAAAAATTAGATAATCTTAATTTTTTTTTTAAATTCAATCGTATGTAAAATATATTCTATTGTTCTAACATGAAAATAGAAGTCATTAGTGTTATCTTATTTGCTACTATAACTACAATTTTTTCACAACAATTAAAAATTGTTTCTATATATCCTTCATTTAACGAAGTAATAAATGATACTTCTGATTTTAAAATAAAAATTATATTTGATAATAAAATTGATACTATTGGTTTAGAAAGAAAAATTTATCTTTTTTCAGATTACACTTCTTCAAAAAAATACATTTATAAAGTTGAAGACACCACTCTAACCATTACTCCTGATAAGCCATATTTTTCAGGCGAAAAAATAACTGTAATTATAACTAAGCGCATTAATGGATTAAATGGTGAAAATTTTAGCGGCTTTAGTTGGCAGTTTTCTTTTAACTTGTTAAATAAAAATGAACCAAGTTTTAACTTAAAAAAAACATATATTAATTTCAACGGCGAACATTTATCTTTTTTAAATCTTAATAATGATAAATATCCTGATCTAATTCTTACGGATAACTACCAAAAAGGCGCTGTTATTCTTAATAAATATGGAAAAGATTTAATGTTGTGGCAAGAGCTCCCTACGAGCCCTCATGGTATAATTATTTCTGACGTAGATTTGGACTTTAAAAAAGAAATTCATTCAAACTCTTTTTACTTTGATCTTGAACAACAAGATAATTATTATTTTTTCGAGGATACCTCCATACATTTCGGAAATCAAGATATGAATTTTGATGCTTTTCCTGATTTTATAATAAAAAAAAATATTAATGATACAACTCAATATATTTCCCTGCGGCTTAATAATGGAAATGGGACTTATCAAGAGAAAGAAGATACGATCGTAACTGACAATAATATCGTGTTATTTAAGGTAGCCGATTTCAATAACGACGGAATAAATGATATTATCTATCTGACCAATGTTTTTCCTACAATTTCAGGATCAAGCGGTGAAAATAAAATTAAAATACTTTTCCTTGATCAATTTTTGAATATTGTTAATACGTATGTTTTAAAAGAAGATGCATTACCAGATGGTTATTATTTTGGTTATTTTAGAAAACTAAATATTACGGATTTTAATAATGATTCGTTCTTAGATATACAGTTATTAACAAACATTCATGATTTAATATTTATTAATAATAAAAACGGTGAATTTTTTAATGATGTTAATCATATAATATTTACAGGAGGCGGAGATTTTCCACATAATGCAATAACAACAGATATGGACGGAGATAGTTGGGCAGACTTATTGTATTCATATACTATCCCGCCGGAGAATTTTTCAAAACTATATATCTTGTTTAATCCGGCTGATTCTACTATAACATTCTGGGATAAAAAATTTACTATAGATCAAAAAGAACCTGCCTTAATAAAAGATATTATTTCTGCAGATTTTAATAATGACCAAAAAATTGATATTTGTGCTTTATGGGACGATGGTATTAAAATTTACTATAATAATACGCTTGAAAGAATCAATGAATCCGGCATCAAAAAGCCGGAATACTTTATTATATATCAAAATTATCCCAATCCATTTAATAAACAAACCAAAATTAAGATAAAAATCAATGAGCCGCTATTTTTGGAATCCAGTATCTATAATATTGAAGGAAAAGAAATTTATTCTTTTAAAAAAGATTTTTATTATCCTAATACTTATGACTTTATTTGGAAGGGAATTAATAATAATGGAAATGAAGTTAGTAGTGGGGTTTATATCTGGCGATTTCAAAGTAAAGAATACAAAAATAAAATTAAGTTAATATTAATAAAATAAGGGATTAAGTCCTTAAATTTGTGTAAAAAGGCAAAAATGTGAAAAATTGCCATATCCTTCCTAACTTTAGATTTTTTCAAAAAAAAAAAAGAAAAACAAACAAGAAAGGAAAGGATATGGCAAAAAGACAAGACAAAGATAATTCAATACTCAGTCAGATTCAACAATCATTAATGGATGACAGTGATTTTCTACGTGCTTTAGT
>NZ_JBSMDE010000200.1:0-9568 GCF_056497305.1 Caldithrix sp.
CCACGGCACCAGGGCAACTCATCCCAAACCAGTAAGCCAAGTGAATCGCAAGCCCGGTAAACCATTGGATCTTGCGGATAGTGCGCCAGGCGCACAAAATTGGCGCCCATCTCTTTGATCGCCTGCATATCTGCCCAATGCAAGGCATTCGGCATGGCTGCGCCATAACCGGCATGTTCTTCGTGACGATGCGTGCCTTTTAACAGCAAACGTTTACCGTTTAAATAAAACGGACCATGCTCTTTGAACTCAAACCAGCGGTAACCGACTTTTTCCACAAGCTCATCGGTCGATCCCTGTTGTGTTTTTAAATGTACAACAAGTGTGTAAAGTTGTGGATCATCCGGCGACCACAATTGAGGATTTTTCAAAATGGGCAGTTGGCTTGCGATGATATTCAATCCGGCTTGCAGTCGCACGCTCTGCTCTTTCTGCAACACCTCTTTACCGCCTGGCGCTTTAAGCTGGAGGTTCAGCCAGGCGTTCTGAGCATCCCTGCTTAAGACTTCGACTCGTAATGCTGTGCTGGCACTCTGCCTGTTCACTTCCGGGGTTGAAATCCATACATATTGCAAATAATCGGCCGGAACCTTTTCTAACCAGACATCCCGCGTTAAGCCACCGTAAATGAAAAAATCCGATTTTTGCGAAGGAATCAGATCGGGTTCATAGGCATTGGAAACATAGACCAACAATTGATTCCAATCATTCGATTGAATAAATGGCGTTAAATCGAATTTAAATCCAACATAACCACCCACATGCTTGCCCACAAAGCGATCATTCAACCAGACTTTACAAACCGTGTTGGCGCCTTCGAAGCAAATAAGCAGACGTTCGTCATGCGACATCCTCTCCACAAAAACATTTTTTTTGTACCAGTTGCCCGCCCTGCGATATCCGGGCTTTCCATCCACAACGTCAAACCGGTTCCATGTATGCGGTAAATCAACTCGCTGCCAGTCGTCTTGAAATGCTGGCAATTGGTCTTTCTGGACATCTTTTTCAAGAAAATACCAATTTCGATTCAAGGAGACTTTTTGACGCTTTCCTTCTTTTTTAAATAGATGGCGCTCTTTCCAATAGTAATTTAAGGCCTCTGTTAGAAAATAATCACCCGCAGGAAACGATTCATCCACACCCCATCCCTTGTGGTAATGATAGACCTGATGGAGAAGCAATCCTTGCTCTTCCTCCCGATCACTCTGCCAATACATGTAATGATTGAGCAATGCCTGTAAAATAGCGTCGGCAGCCCGGCGGTAAGTCTCCGTTCTGCTGCCCTCGTGGCCAATGAAGGCCAGACGATACAATCCCGCAGCCAGAATCGCAGCAGCAGAAGCATCCCGATAATCCCGAGCCTGCAGATCAGTAAGGTCCCAGAATGGAACAAGGTCTAGCGGTAAATGCGCCAGCATAAAATCGGCCATCCGTTGCGCCGTACGTAAAAAGCGTTCATCTTTGGTGTACTTGTAAGCAACGGAAAAACCAAAAACGCCCCAGGCCTGTCCTCTGGCCCAGGTTGACGCGTCGCTGGCGCCCTGATGCGTCTGCTTTTTAAGCACTCTCCCGTTCTTCGGATCAAAAATTACCACATGGAATGACGATCCATTGGGACGCACATGTTGTTTCATACAGGTGATAGCGTGGGCATAAGCCACCTCAGCGTATTTTGCCTGACCCGAAACTTCTGTTGCCCAGAACAGCAGTTCCAGATTCATCATGGTGTCGATGATGCTCCATCCTGCTTTCTTTGTACTACCCAACTTGCCCCAGGCCCGGATAAAATGCCCTTTTGGATTGTACCTTTTGTACAGCATTTGAGCGGTCTGCAAACCAGCCGCCTTAAACGATGGATTTCCGGTTACCTGAAATGCCCTGACCACGGTTGGATAAAAAATGAAACCCATGTCGTGTGTATCATCTTTTCCGGCAAAGGGGATCAGTTGTCTGGCAAAACTTAGTGCGCGCTGTTTTAAAACTTCATCTCCGGTCAGGCGATACATATTCCACAGCTCTCCTCCCAAAAACCCGGAAAGCCAGTTCACCCTGTCTTGATATTTCCATTTGCCGTTTTCCGTGTACAACTGAAAACGATCGGTCCGCCAGTGATCCATTTCTAATACGCGCCGGGCTATCTTCTTTAGGGGAACTTCCGAAGATTGAAAGGCCTGAACAGGCAAACAGAGCATTAAACAAAAGGCCATGCACTGGATAAAAAAACGTCTCATCTCAATTCCTTTAAATATTTGATCTGAATGGGATTTGCCAGCTTTTCCTGCCAGGAATGGACTTCATCCAGACATAACGATTTGAAGGATTGCTGAGGAAAATTATCTTGCCAGAGAGCTCCGCTGTAGAATACTACCGATCGTATTCCGGGCGCATAATATTTCAGCCAATTATTTTTTACGGTGCTGGCAAAAGATGGCAAATCTGGCATCACTTCTCCAACCAACACCGCCAGGGAATCACCCGATAGAGCAGGAATGCCCAGAATAAGCCTCATGGATGGATGCCCTTCAAACAGATACATATCTGCCGTTTTAGGCGCCATGGCTCCCACAACCAGACCGGCCTTTCCCCTCAAGATATTGATCTCATGCAGCGTTAAATAACTGCCTGCAGTAATAAAATGGCGTGCCGCCACATCGACCTTTTGCCGGCCAATTTGCCAGCCCCGATATTGAATTTCCAGACCAGCACGCAATGGCCCATCTTCAAGAACGGTACAAATCAGGCTGTCTACATTTTCAGGAGCAAGAAAAGATATTTCAGGAATATCTCTCTTCTCAACAATAAGTGAGAATGTTTTCTTGTTTATGGTGTGTAATGCAAAAGAGCCAACACCAAAAGTTTCCCCCACTTTCAAAACATCCATTCCCCACCAGTTCATTTCATGATAGGTTTTGGATGTGTCGTGTCCTACAATTGGAAGGATCATTTTAGCGGTTCTTTTGCCAAAGACGTCAATCGCATTCCGACGATCCAGATACAGGCGGTAACCGATTTTATCCGCTTCCCATCCAGGCCCTTCATAGCGAATCAATTGATCGTGAATCAAATGCTTATGGCCCACAACAACCCTGGGTACCCTCACAAATCGCCCTCCGATCCATTTTTTTCCATCAAATGTGGCCCCTTTTCGAATTGAAATTTCGGCATGGGCGCGTTGCGGATATTCTGGAACTGAACCCTCGCTCTTCTCGATTAACAGGCGCTTTACTTCTTTGGGCTTAAAATCCAACAACAGCCCAATATTGCCGTTGAATAAAATCTGGTAAGAAATGGGCTGGCCATTCTGGCTAATTTTCAGTTTCCTTTTTTCCGGAATTCTTTGATCAGAAAAAACCTCATGCCAATCTAATTCCACAAAGGCATCATCCCAATGCAAATCGGTGGGATTTTTTAACTCAACCTGCGCCTTTTGCTTTGTGCAAGAAATGATACTGAAAATCATTAAAAAGCATAAAATAAACCTACGCATCAACACTTACCTCCCGGGGATTCCCTCTTTAATTGGTGAACACTTTTTGAAAATTGTATTCAAAAGTATTCTTCCCAGATCAATGGCTGCCGGATGAAATAATTGCGCAACACTTCATATTCGACTGGATCGGCCGGTAGCTTTTTCCATAAACCCAGGTATTCTGGTCGCTTCAGTTTCAATCCGCCAAACAGTAAAGAAGCCTGGCGAACGGGCCATTTTTCAAAATACATCACATCTTCAGGATAGGGCCATTGGGATTTGTCCTTCATGTAAGGAAACATAAATTCCAGAGCTTTAGCAATACCTCTCCCATCCGGGAGTGTAAATTGCCATAAATCATCATTGTTAGAAGCTAAAACACAAACCATGGTTAAAGCATCCAGATTAAAGAGTGAATAACCGTAAGGCTTAGTACGCTTCAATTCTCTCGGGAAACTCCCATCCACAGCCATCTGTTCAGGAATCAACCTTTGCCTGTAAAAGTCACGGACAAAATCGAGTTTTGCACTATCGCCGGTTAATCGGGCATAGGCGGCTATCTGCATGGCCCAGCAAGTAGAATGGTTATTGCCATTATCCCGTTCTTTAATGCCGTAAGGATGAGTAAAAATCCATTCCATGAAATTTACGAACCACCCTTTAACTGCTTTCAATGTCTGCCCATCAATCGCATGTCTTTGCTCCAGAACACGCACAGCCTGCACCACCTCCACAAAATGAATGGCGTCAATAATACCAATTCCCCGACCTGTAACCCGACCTTTGATGGCCTGAGCATAGAGCATGTGCGGATTCATCTTTGTTTCTTCGTCCACAAACCAGGCCTTAAGATGTTCAATCGCGGCCCGGGAATAGGTACTGTCACTGGTCAACAAAAAAGCGGCTGTCAAAGCCGGTACATGGTAGCTAAGGCGCATTAAAAGTTGACGATGTTTAATGAAATTATCCGGATTGCTCAGGCCGTCCCGCCTTATGTAAGGACCATCGGGATTCTGAGGATCAGGCCACCAGTAATCGCCTTCCGAATAAAAATCGTGCAATCCCCCGGCGCTCCGCGGGCAACTGAAGGCCGTGATGGTGACCGGCAGCTCTCGCAGGGCAAAACGAGCCTGAGGCAGGACGCGTTGCCGTTCCAGACTGTGTAAATCAAATGATTGCTGGCAGGAAGTTAAAAGCGCGCTTCCTAACAATAATGCGATTTTTAAAAATTTTAAATACATGGCTAACCTTTAACGGATTAATAATAATTTAAGAGATCGGGCCAGATGATTTGTAGTACGGATTGTAACAAAATAGATGCCACTGGGCAAAACACGTTCCTGCGCATCCACACCTTTCCATAGGAAATCGTGCTCACCCTCTGGCAGGACGCCAGGCTCAATCAAATCCACTTGCTGACCAAGAGCATTAAAAAAGACAATTTTTACAGAATGGGAGCGTTTCAACCGAAATCGAATGCGCACCTGCTGGTTGAACGGATTCGGATAAGCCTTTAGTAATTGTAAATCATTGAGTGTGGTACGAGTAAAAATTTTGCTTTCATCGATGTTGGTAGCTTTCATACGATCTGCAAATTGTGCCAGGTAGAGGGATTGCGGATAGAGGCCATCAAGATTATTGCCCTCAATATAGCCTTCCGGCTCGTCAAAAGAGGCCGGCGGTTTTTTACCGGTGATTTGTTTCCCTTTGCAGCCAATGGCGTAATTTTGGGCAGTCGGTGGTTTCTGGACGATCAAATCGCCATCGGCCACGTCGCAGTTCCAGGCTACGGAATGGGCGGCCGCCCAACCGTGACTGGTGCCATAGTACCCCCGACAATACAAACCTAATAATCGAGGGTTGTACCCAGGACGCGGGCCATCCAATTCTACCAGGTTGTCGTACAATAGGCCTTGCGACCAGCGTCGGTGGCCTTCGCTGGAAGCGTAAGCTCCGGACGACTGGCAATTCAAAAACACAATTCCACTGGTCCAGGAAGTGCCATTGGACATGTAGTGATGTCGGCCATTGGTAGCCAGACAATCTTTGAATAAAATGAGCTGTGAAGCGGTGTAAGCTTCAAAATTGTAGCGCCTTCCGCCGGTAATTTTGGAAACCGGGTCCAGCGCTTTACAACTTTCGATGGTCACGCGTGTAGCGGTGTTGGTTCTAAAACCAGCCTCTCCAAAATGCAGAACCGTGCAATTGCGCACCCAGGCATCTTCGATTAAAAACAGATCAATGGCATTCCAGGCATGTGTTTCGTCTTCGCCGCCATCGGTTTCGATATCGACGCGCAGGTTTTCAATGCCAATCTGGGTCTCCAGTTTATGGCGCAGATAGGTGTAAACATAAGATTGTGAAAGGCTACGGATTAATGTGTTAAACACGGGCGCATCAATGCTAATCGTGTCGCCATGGATGGCTTTCACATAGCGATTGTAAACGATGGGCTGGCTACCGATTTCCCATGGAACATCCACGCCTGGTTCTGCGTCAGGATCATTGGAATGCGTGCCGCCATAATCGATAGCCTGCAACCACTCTTCGGTGCAGGGATGAAAAATAATAATATTATCGCCCACATGGTAATAATTCGGCTTTTGCACACGAAAGGAACGCGCCCCCACGAGTACCGTATCGTCCAGAATGTTGGATTTGGTTCCAGGAACCATCTCCCGCCATTTGGAATCATCGCCGCCACCGGCCACAATGACCGAGCGTTGGTTGGGCGAATTTCCTTTGGCTTTAATGATCGTATTGCTGGTCGGATCCGCACCGTCGCCTTCTCCGCGCAGTACAATCCCTCTTTTATTTAAATAGATGGTACCGTACACTTCGTAAATTCCTGCTTTTAATAGAATGGCGCCACGAAAGCCGTCAGAATCGGGTTCCAGCTGCCCCAGCGAATCGATGGCCTGCTGAATGTGAGTCGTATTGTCTCCGGCTATTGGTTCCATTTCCAGCACAACAGGGATATCAGGGATGGCCTGTTCACCATTCTTGTAGCCCGCGTAACTAAAATCAGGAATCACATTGCCTTCGGCATCGCGAACATAATGCAACCGGTCATCGGAACCGTAAAAGACGATCCGGGATTGCCATTGTTCCTGTGCCCGTAAAAAGACAGTACTCAACAAAAGAATGAGCATATTCAGATGTGCTTTTTTCCACATTTTGTCACCTCAATAAAAGAAGTTTTTTCGTTTGCCATAGTTTTCCGTTTTCTACTCGTAAAAAGTAAACACCACTGGCATGCCCATTGGCCTGCCAGTTCCAGGTTAGGGTTTGTCCTTTCTTAACAAGCACAGCGCCCCGTTTCAGCGGCCGGCCACGGGCATCCAAAATAGTCCATTTTAAGGCACCGCTCTGCCCGGCAAAAATCTGAATTGTCGTTTGCCCATTGAAGGGATTGGGGAAATTTTTAACCAGCGGATATGCCGCCTGAGCCAGGTTACTTCCCTGCTTTTCCTCAATGGCCAGCACCTTTCCGGTCCAGCGCAAATCACCTAATGGATAACCGTCATCGGCTTTGCCCCAAAAATAGGATCCGGCCTGAAGCCTGAAGTTACCATGCTCAGGATCAACAAATTGCGGATCAAGTTGCCAGATGCGACTTCCCAGAGTAGCACTACGCTGCAAGTCGGGTAGCGTCGTATTAAAAAAGTCGCAGTAATCCACTGTAGCTGTGGGCCCATAAATTCTGATTGAAGGATCCGTGGCTGGCCCGGAAGCAAAAAGGCAATTCTTGATGAGCGTAAAATCCGCTTCCCGCGCATTGATGATGGACGTACCCTGGTCTCCTACTTTGTAGAAAGTACAATGATTAACCAAAATATTGGGTCCGGGTGTAAATGGAACGTCGTCCCCGGCATAGACATCGATAAAAGACTGTTTAAAATCCCAGACCGTGCAATTTTCCAAAGAGAGATACTGAATGTTGAACAAACCACTCCCCTCGGTCTCTTCTTTGGCCACAATCCCTTGTCCAGTGCCATGGAAAAAAGATGTACGCTCAAAAATCAATGAATCCATCATGCTGCCGGCATCAGCCCAAAAAACGGCTGGCCCACTGTGCTCTACGGTTAGGGAATCGGTTTTTAATTGCCCATGGTTTACGGCATTTTTAAAGAGGTAAGTCACCTTATTCTGGCCATCGATGCTCAAATTTTGCAAGTTAAGTCGTTTGGCTTTGGACCAGAAAAAGAGAGCAGGCAGAGAATCGACCTCTGTAGTTGGTGCAATAACCGGAAGCCGGCGTAAACCCTCTTTTCCCCGAATGGTAATACTTTTATCGATTTCAATAGGTGCAGAAACCGAATAGACCGCTCCGTCATCGGAAATGAGTTCGACAATATCGCCGTCATCCGCCTTTTGAATGGCGGCTATTAGAGAATCGCGTCCCGCTTGCACCTGAATAACCGGCGTGGGCGGAGGTTCAGGCGGGTACCAGCCAGGGCCCACATCCCCTTTTTTTAAAGGATAAATCAAGACCGGATCACTGCTTTTTTCATCGGCCCCTACATCGGCCGGAAAGGTTCTGGACTGCCCATCCATATCCACACTCACAAAATCCACCGTATCGACCGCGGCCTCCAACAACGGACTGCTATCAGCCGGACGATACAGGCCATCTGCTGCAAGCTGCAATAGTGGATCTTTGAGTACAATTCCCGGAATCGTGTCGAACCCCGGATCGGGCCCAAAGAAGATATTGCCTAACCAGGTCATATTTATTGGTTGATCTTCAAAGGTAATGATCGGATTATTAAACGAGGCATAAATGGTATTATTGGCGATCAAACAATCTTTGGGAGGCAAAGTTCTCTCTTCATCGGCCCCCGCGCCTATCACTAAAGGTTCGTAACAATTAACAAGCGTATTAAACACCACCTGCGCCCGCTTTACCTGAAAATAGCGGTTCAAAGGCGAATTGGGAACGCCATTCATGATCGAAAGGGCCGCTCTGAGGCCCGTGCCGTTTAAATCCTGAAAATAGTTATTGTAAACGCGATGATCTTCACCAATGATGCGAACGCCTCCGGCATCATCCAGATGATGGCCAAAAAAGAAATTGGAGTAAACATAGCAACGATTGCCATGACGCAGGGTCAGAGTGCCGCGACACTGATCAAAGGTGTTGTAGCGGTAAGTGTTTTCACACGATTTATTGGAAATAATCTCGATTTCCCCGTCACACTGCTCAAAATAATTCCATTCCACCGTGGTGTAAGAATCGTACATGGACCAATCGCTGGTGCCAATGCGAATGGTTTCACCGCCATTTTGCCCTAATTCAGGGCGAGGCCCAAAATGGTTGTGATCGATCCGGTGATGATTGGCGTAAGTGGCCAGCCAGACCACCAGGGTGGTCCCCTGATGATTTTTACCGGCAAAATAGCAATGATCCACCCGATTGTATTTACCATACAATGAAACCCACTTGTAATCGGTACTTTTACTGGAAGGATTAAAATCAACAATCGCGGAGTTGGTTAAACGGCAGTGCTCAGCCAGACGGCTGGAGCTTTCGCGAAATTCGATAACCGCACCGCTAGGACTGTAACCATTCACAAAATAAAGCCCATCAACGATCACATATTTTCCGCCGATGCGCAAATTGGAGGCGCCGGTAATCCAGACCTTGCCAGCAGTCTCCGCCTTTAAAACTATGGGAGCGGTTTCTGTGCCCGTGCCTTTGATGAGTATTTGCTGATCTTTCCAGAAACCATTTTTCATGAGCAGCGTATCGCCGGCCTGGATGTTGGAAAGCTGCGCCTTAATTTCCTGTGCGTTTTTCACCAGAATGGTTCCCGCCTCCAGGTGCCATCCGCTCAAAACCAAAAAAAATAACCAAATTCTAACAACCCATATTCTAAAGTTATCCATAGTGTCCAAATCCATTCCATAGTAAAAACAGGGCTTTTTTTCTTAGCCCTGTTTTTTGTTGCGGTCCATTAATCTAAAACACACATCCCGGTGTATCAAATAATCCATTATTATTTAACGATCAGCATCTTTTTAACCGCATGGTGTGTCCCATCCGTTAAACGGTAAAAGTAAACGCCGGAAGCCAGGTCACCGGCCTCAAAAGTAACC
>NZ_JBSMDE010000201.1:0-33739 GCF_056497305.1 Caldithrix sp.
GGAATGCGAGTCCGATGCCCAATTAGCTGTACGATCGGTTATTACAGAGATCGGCGAACAGGCGGTCTGGTCGGCTGTCCATCCGGTTGTAGCGCAGCGGAAATCCCGATTTTCGGGGACAGGCCCGCCAGTCTGGCAAAGCGCAGCCTGACAGGTCTGGCCACCGGACAGGCCCGTCTGGCCACCGGACAGGCAAAGCATTCACAAAGTGCGCAAAGATTGCAAATAGAAAATTGCAAAATATCTTCACATATCAGAGTAGAACTCAGCAAAGCTGCACAATTTGCCCTTTAAATAATTCGTAATTTTTAATTGAAGATGTAGAATCACTTTGCATTTCGTTTTTTTATGATTCCACTGTACCTGCTGGATCGATGAACGGTTGCTGCAGTGCAACTTAATTTTTCCTTATTACAACCAGGGGGATTACGGCTAATGCGAATTGATGAGCAATTTAATAAGCGTTACCCCATGTGGTGGAATGATCGTATTGAATCTATTTTTAAAAGAGCCAAGGTCTTTCTGACGCCAGACATCGCGAATTTTCACGGGTTGATCCACGCCAATCTTTCGTAAATCCAGAGCAAATCTTCTGGTCGATTGGCTGATATTGAAAATGCCTATGGCGTAGTTGGCGTCGTTTAACGGCTTTTGATAAACATAAATGCTGTCCCGTTTAAACACCGGAACTGCCTGTTTTCCCAGTGGGTCCTGGTCAATGGCCAGCACTTCGTCATTGGTCAGAAGGTTCAGCGTAAAGTCATCCAGGCGTTGTAAATCACAGCCAATGAGCAATGGAGCTGAGAGTAAAGTCCACAAGCTCAGATGGGTGTATTGTTCGTCCGGGGTTAAGCGTGTGTAATGCAAGTGTTCGCCCCAGCCAAGCCAGCCTACAACCAGCATATCCGGGTCGTTCCAGTGTCCAGGGCCGGCGTATGGGGCCGCCTGTTGCTGATTAAATCCAATAAGGGACATGCGTTCCCACTGATCCCAGATGTCGCCGGTTGTGCGCCACAGGTTACCTCCGACGGAAGCGCCCCATTCCCATACACGGCCATTGCCATATTCGCACAAAGAGTAAACGATATCACGCTTAACCTTTTGCAAGGCGTGGTACATGCGTAAGTAAGGGGGCATGAGCTCCTGAGGATCATCTGGATTTTGCATCAGATCACGATAGCTACACAAATCGTATTTCAAAAAATCAACACCCCATCGGGCAAAGGTCAGGGCATCGAGCTCTTCGTGCTGGTAACTGCCGGTGTAGCCTCCACAGGTCCAGGGGCCGGGCGAGGAATAGATGCCCAATTTCAATCCCAGATCGTGAATCTCATCTGCCAATTTTTTGATATCCGGAAACTTGTCGTTGGTGCGAATTTCTCCGTTCGCTTTGCGTTTTGCTTCATCGGAATCACCAGGAATTTCCCAGCCGTCATCAATGTTGATGTACGTCCAGCCGTGGTTGATCAGGCCTGTTGCCACAAAAGCCCGGGCAGCGGCTAAAACACGTTCCTGGTTTACGGCCAATCCCCAAACATTCCAGCTGTTCCAGCCCATGGGTGGCGTTAAGGCCAGCTGGTCACCGATGACAAACCGAATGGTTTTTCTGGCGCTGCCTAAGGCGTTTTTGACAGTAACAGCCACCGGATAAGTCCCCGGTTTTGTAACGGTACCTTTAATGATTCCCGTGCTGGAATCCAGGAACAGACCGTCCGGAAGGCCCTGTGCCACAAACTCCATGGGGCGCTGACCCGTTGCTGCAATGCGAAAGAGAAAGGGCCGGCCCGGACGCTGACCGTAAACCAGCGCCCCATTGATCCGGGGTTCCGGTTTCTGCGGAGGCGTCAAGATGTAAGGCACGCCTTCGCTTTGGTGTAGTGTTCGGTTCCCTTCTTTAAAGTCCACCTGGTAATGAACCTGCGCCGACTGCCGGGGACGCGGAAAATGGAAAGAAAGTTTACGTTCGCTCTTTGGAGCCAGGTTTAAGGTCCATTGTCGTTTTAAAATGAGCGAGTCGGAGATGTTGTTTTTAACCGCCACATTCAATGTAGCGCTCATGTTGTATTTTGCAGAAATATTACGCAGACGGAGTGTTTTGCGCAGCTGATCCCCCTGTGCCTGAAAGCGATGCCTCTCAAAAGACAGGCGGGCGTATTCGCTAATATCCGGAAAGGCGAGGTACAGATGGCCGGAATAGATGCCGCCCGGACCGCCCCAGTTGTAAACGCGCACGGCAATGACATTTGGTTTATCCCAGTGAATGCGGGGATCATTGGCTGCCAGGGCGTAGCGCCGTTCTACGTCCCAGGGTGAGGTTTTCAGGTCTTTAAATTTATCCGAAGGCCTGACGCCTGGAGGGAGCGATTTCAGGTTTTCAGCGATTAATTCACCGTTCAGAAAGACCTGGTCAAAATCATCGATCTTGCCAAGATGGAAGATGAGGCTGTCCTTCAGGGTGGCCCATTTCTTTAAGGACGAGGGGATGATCCGTGTAATGCGATACCAGCCAATGCCCTTATTGATGGTGTAGTCCTGTTTATCCCACGTTTTATCCACTCGAATAGCTGGCCATTCCGAATCATCAAAATCGGCTCTGGCGTACGCAAGATCATCGTGGTTCATGAATTTCCAGCCGGTGTCTAATTTAAGCACAGGCTGTTTTGCCGATTGAGTGTTGCAGGAGAGCACAACAGTTAGGGACAAAAATGGGATGAGCAAAAATTGTTTAGGGATCATGATGCCTCCTGAAGTGAATGTCTGTTCTGCTAATTTAAATCAAATAAAGCAAGAATGAAATCTCAATTTTTTTTTCAAATTGCCAGCATCTTTTGAAAACAGCCGGTTTTTTTCGCGGCTCGTGCAAAGCGTGTTTTAGCTTTACGGGGTGCGAATGAACCGTCGGGTCAGCCAGCTCTTTTAAAAGAGAACCGTACAATCCGAGAATGCGCATTTTATTCTGTAAAGAAAGATTTAAAAAAGCGCCATCCACCGCTGGTTTTGGCGTAAAAGGCTATGAAACTCCTGAGGCTCAGTTTCGTTAATAAATTCTTTTGCTTTAAAATGCTAAAATTTAGTAGTTTCAGAGGCAATAAAACAAATCAAAGAGGGCTATTGTATGAGGCAGTCGGCTAAAATCGGTGTGTTCCTTTTGCTGTTTTTGGCGGTGGCATTCAGCCAGCAAGCCACACAAAAAGAGTGGAAGATTTTTCAGCGTGGGATTCAGGACTACAAAACCGGCGAGTACGAAAATGCGCGTAAAAATTTTGAACTGGTTATTACACGTTTGGGCGTCAAGAGCCATCTGCTTTCGGCAAACTACCTGATGCTGGCCAAAACGCTGTACAAGATGAAGCAATATGAAGCATCCATAAAAATCTGCAACACGTTTTTAAAAAAATTTCCGCAAAGCAAATACGTGGATGATGTGGAATATGTGCTGGCCAATAACTATTACCGCCTTGGACGCGTGCAAACAGCCACCCAGCTCTGGCTTAATCTGGCCGAAAAGTCGGAAGATCAACGATTGAGAAAAAAGGCTCTGGAATTGGCCAAGAGCGCTTTGCGCTATGCGCTGGACGAGCAAAGCCTTTCCTTTCTGGAACAACAGGCCAGGAGTCATTTTCAGAAGAAATTTATCCAGTACATTAAAGCGGAGCGTTTTTATGAGGCCAGAAATCCACAGGCTGCTTTAAGTATTTTAGAACAGTACAAGCGCTTGCCCGGCTCCTTTGCCGAGCTGGATGAAATGGCCAACAATCTTTATGACTTTTTAAAAAGTAAGCAAACGAATCAAATTCGGATTGCAGCGCTTTTGCCCCTTAGCGGCCTTAATCAGGAAATTGGTCAGGCAATCCTGGATGGCGCGCAACTGGCCATGACCGAATTTAACCACATTCATGATGTCAATGTCCAGCTTTTGCCTTTTGATTATCAGGGAAAATTAGAATTGGCCCTGCAAAAAATGAAAGAGATTGGTAACGATCCTTCGATTATGGCTGTTTTTGGCCCTCTGGAAAATGATGTAACCGCGGCCTGCGCTATCATTGCTGATTATGAAAACATTACCCTCATTTCGCCAACGGCTTCGGGTCGCTACCTGCGTAAAATTGCCGGTAACGTGGTCCAGTTGGCCGTGCCCGTTGATGTAATGGCCGGAAAGTTGGCCCGTTTTGTGGTTGATTCATTACAAATGCGCAGGGTAGCCACCCTGGCGCCCATTGACGATTACTTTGTGGATTTTACCAACACCTTTACCGAGTACCTGAAAAACAATTTTGTCGAGGTCCCGGTGCAACAATGGTATTATCCAGACGAATCGGACCTCACGGATCATTTTAAGGCCATCAAACGGATTGGACTTAAATTGGCCTTCCAGGATTCCGTTCTACAGGCCGATTCTACGGTTTCTGCGGAGCAAATTGACTCTCTTTACCGAATCTATGCCAGGAGAAAACGGGAACAGTTATACCACTCAACCAATCGTGTTAAGATTGATTCGGCCGATATTCCCATCCACAGCATTGATGGTATTCTATTGCCGGTTTACCAGGAAGACATTCCCAAAATCGCATCGCAATATGCTTACTGGAATATTCAGGCCCAGATTCTGGGAAACAGCGATTGGTACGATCCGGAAGCCTTAAACAAGAACAAAAGTTATTTGAATGGATTGCTGTTCATTACAGATCGCTTTTTAAATGCCGAAAGCTGGGATTATCGGAATTTTGTCAATAAGTTCAGAACAGCTTTCCATCGTACGCCGGATCGCTTTGCCTTTTTAGGCTACGACAATTTCAATTTTGTGCTGAATGCCATCAGCACAGGAGAAAAAAATCCGACACGCGATAATTTTCTGCAAATTCTGGTTGATGCTCCCGACTTCGAAGGCGTTTTAAGGCGGTTTCATGTGGGACAAAAACGGTACAATAATGCGGCCCGCGTTTTAAAATATGTGTACGGCCAGTTATTGCCTTTAAATTAACAACCATCTCTGGAAATGTTTTGCAGAGATTCTGAAGCTAAGCGAAAGGGACGAGGTCATTGCCGGCAGAACCGCAAATAAAACGGTTTCACCTTTTGAACCAATTTCCGGAATTGCTTCACGGCTTTTCCACGAGAATCGGCGGATTTAGCAAACCGCCGTTCGATAGCCTTAATTTGGGCCTTTCAACCGGTGACGATGCCAGGATTGTTCAACAAAACCGCGAGCTGTTTTTTGAAGCCCTGGGTTTGCCCTCCAGAAATCTGGTTTACCCGCAACAAATCCACTCGGCAAATGTTCGGCTGGTTGACCGGGCTGGCATTGTTGCGGATTGCGATGCCCTTATTACTAATCAAAAGAATCTCTTTCTCACTGTACAAACGGCAGATTGTTTTCCGGTTTTTATTTTTGATCCGCAGAAAAAAGTGGTGGCCATTGTGCATTCAGGCTGGAAAGGCACGGCGCAGAACATCGTTGGTAAAACTCTGCAAACAATGCAGACCCGTTTTTCCTGCAATGTGCAACAGGTGTTCGTGGGCATCGGGCCCGGAGTTCAGCAATCCTGTTATCAGGTGGATGAAAAAACAGCTTCCTATTTTGATAGGCGTTTTTTGCAAAAGGACACGCCGGGGCATTTTAAACTGGACATTTTAGGGAACATCGTGGCTCAATTGCAGGAGAGCGGCGTGCCGCCTGACCAAATTGAATGGGACGAAACCTGCACACATTGCGCGCTGCAAACCTATTATTCCTATCGCAGAGATGGCCTTAAAAGCGGCCGAATGATGGGCGTCATTGGCATCGTTAAGTAGCAGGAACTTTCAGATTCCTGAAAAAAATCTGACGATGAAAACAACAGATCAGGGGAAAGTTATGAGAATCAAGAGCCTTGGGATTATTCTTCTCTTAATTGTCTTTGTTTTAGAAGGCCGGGCGCAAACCCGTTTTGCTCATTTTCCTAAAACAGATGCGGGAAATGTACTGGCCTGGATTATTTTTAAAGATAAAGGCCCACAGCAACCGGCTCTGTTCAAAGCCACACAGCTGCTGAGTCAACGAGCCATTGAACGAAGACGTTTGCGTCGCCCCAATCGTGCTTTGATTTCTTACAGCGATTTACCGGTTTACTCGCCTTATCTGAATCAAATCGAAAGCTCAGTGGAGAAGATGCGCGTAATTTCCAGATGGTTGAATGCCGTGAGTGTGGAAGTCTCTGCGGCCGCGCTACAGGAGATTGAAAAACTGGATTTTGTGCTGAGCATTGATCCCCTTTTGCTTGCCGATCGCGTTCATCGGGATGAAATTGAAAAATCAGCGGAAGCAATTCCCGCAAACTTACCGGTAGAAATAGACACGCTGTTTTATGGCCCGTCATTTACACAGCTGGATTTAATTAAGGTCCCTTTTTTGCACGAAAAAGGCTATTTTGGCCAGGGCGTGGTTATCGCTATGCTGGATGACGGGGTTAATCTGCTCAACCAGCACATGGCCTTTGACAGCCTGCACGTGCTGGCTACGCATGATTTTATTCATGGCGACGAGGACATTACAGATAGCGAATTCAAAGCCTTTGAAGGCTGGCACGGCACCATGACCCTTTCGACCATTGCCGGCTATGTGCCAACCAAGTTGATTGGCCCGGCTTACAAGGCGCAGTTTCTGTTGGCCAAAACCGAAGTGGACCAGAGCGAAACGCCTATTGAAGAGGATTATTGGGTAGCCGGTCTGGAGTGGGCGGAAACACAGGGAGCGGACATCGTCAGTAGTTCTCTGGGCTACATCGATTGGTATGCGCCAGAAGATATGAATGGCCGGACGGCTAAAACCACGATTGCTGCCGATATGGCTGTGGAAAAAGGGGTTATTGTCTTTAACTCGGCGGGGAATGAAGGCGACAATCCGGATCACAACACCCTGTTAGCGCCTGCCGATGGATTTAATGTGCTGGCCGTTGCTGCGGTTGACCAATTTGGCCTGCGGGCCTATTTTTCGTCCGTAGGTCCAACAGCCGATGGCAGAATTAAACCGGATATTGCAGCCATGGGACGCTACGTTTATCTTGCTTCCCAATATCATACCGATGAATTTGCCTATCACAGCGGCACATCGTTTTCCTGTCCTTTAGCTGCCGGGGGAGCGGCTCTGCTGCTCCAGGCCTTTCCGCAAACCACCCCGGAACTGATGGCGCGCGCTTTAAAGGAAACAGCCTCACAAGCCGCATTTCCGGATAAGTTTTTAGGGTGGGGGGTCATCGACCTGGAAAAAGCATATTATTTTCTGGATACGGCCAAAGTCGTTTATCCCGCAATTAGTGAAGAACATCTGGCCGTTTATCAGAGTAAGCCCAATCCTGCTTCGAAGTTTGTCAAAATCCCTTTTCAGGTTTACTACCCCAGCCTGGTGGAAGTACGTATTTTTGATGTAGCCGGCAGAAAGCTATTTTCTATGGGAACCAAGATGCGTCGGGCGCAAAGAGTTCATTATGAAATTGTAGATGTTTCAAAATTAGCTTCCGGAACTTACATCTACCTTGTTCTGGCCCGTGAATTGGGTACCGGTAAAATATTGCGCAAATCGGGTAAGATGGTCGTCTTGCATTAGCGCTCCGCTCATTCCCCGAATTTTGCTTCAGAATACTTTGTGGCATGTAAATTTCAGTTTCTGAATTAACGGCTGATCCTAAAAAATTTGTTTGCCTTTGGCCTGCCGCGATGTTATATTTAGGTGTACGTAAGTACACTACAAAAGAGCAGGTGTATCATGATTTTTGAAGATATTTTTGAGCCCATTGAAGTAATAGGTCATTTTAAAGACGGCCAGATGCGTCCCCTGCGCTTTAAGTGGAACGGTCGGGTGTACAAGGTGTACCAGATGAACGGACATTGGGTCAGCCATCAGGGCTACAACAAGCAGCACCATTTTTCGGTGATTGCCGACACCTCGGACTATTTTGAGCTGTTGTTTGACAGCGCCAATTTTGAGTGGCAGGTAGCGCGGGTGTGTTTAGATGGCTGAGCAAAAGGTCATAATGCACATTGATGCGGACGCCTTTTTTGCTTCGGTGGAGCAGGGCTTTAATCCCTTGCTGCGCGGCAGGCCGGTGATTGTAGGCGGGCAGGAAAATCAGCGGGGCGTGGTACACACAGCCAGTTACGAGGCGCGGGCCTGCGGGGTACGTACGGGCATGCCTTTGTTTCGCGCCAGGGCTTTGTGTCCGCAGGCTGTTTTTCTGAAAGGCAATTACGAGCATTACAGGGCCGTGTCTGAAGTGTTTCAGGAGGTGTACCTGAAGTACACGCCAAAGGTGGAGTTTACTTCGTTAGACGATGCGTATCTTGATTTAACAGGCGCCATGCATTTGTACCCTTCGGCGCGCTGGGTGGCTGAACAGATTAAAAAAGAGGTCTGGCAGCGTGTGGGCGTGAGTCTTTCGGTGGGGATTGGCAGCAACAAGGTTATTGCGCGCATTGCTTCCGATCGGGAAAAGCCGGGCGGTATTGTGGAAGTACCGGCTGGCCGTGAGAGAGAATTTCTGGCCGATCTGCCGGTGGATGTACTGCCGGGCATCGGGCGCATGGCGCGCGAAAAACTGTTTGATCTGGGAATTTTTAAAATTGGTCAGCTGGCCCGCCTGCCTAAAGGCATCATGGAGCAGTTGTTCGGCAGAAATGGGCTTAAACTCTGGCATTTTGCCCGCGGCCAGGATGATCGTACCGTGGCGCCCAAAATTTTCCCCAAACAGATCAGCCGCGAAACCAGTTTTGAGGAAGACACCGCAGACCTGGGCCTTGTGCGGGGCACTTTGCAATACCTGTGCGAACGCATCGGCAAAAAACTACGAGATGAGGAGCTGGCCTGTCGGGCCATTGCTGTAAAAATCAAATATTCCGATTTTAAGTTTCACACGACCAGCGGCCGTTTGCCCTATGCCACGAACCATGCAGGTGATCTTTACACCATGGCGCGTCAATTGTTTGAGCAGATTCGGTTGCGCCGCATCCGCATCCGTCACGTGGGGGTCTCGGTGACCCACATCGAACCGCTCCATTACCAGCTGAATCTGTTTAACGAGCAGGCGCGCAGCGAAATGCTGGATTCGGTGATCGACGAGATTCGGGAGCGTTTTGGCTTTATGGCTATTTTACCGGCCGACACCCTGGAGTTGCGCCGCAAGTACCGCATGGAACCCAATGGCTACATTTTGCACAACCCGGCTTTGACCAGGTAAGTTTTAAGATGCACAAAATGCCCGGGAAGGTCAGGACGCTGAGCAAATAGCAAAACCATAAATGCACGTGTAGTGTCACTCTACATTTTCAATTAAAAATTAAAAATTACGAATTACGAATTATTTTGCGAAAGGGCAAGTTGTGCCCAGGCGGTGAAGGCCTGTGCTGGCATGTCATTCTGAGAATCCCTTACATTGGCAGAACATTCGAAAGAGCAATGTAACTCGTGCTTCAATCCGCGACTTTGTACGGGCTAAGCATTTAAGGTGAGCTTTTATTTTAAAACCCATCCCCCCGGCCCCCTTCCCTTTATTAAAAGATGGGAAGGGAGGACGGGGAGGGTAGGATCTTTAGCAAAAAAATTTTCGCATCCCGCTGTGGCGGGAATAGATCTTTTAAGGGAAGTATTCTAAAACTCCGCATAATTATTAACCAATTTGCAATTAACGCTCCCTTTAAACCCAAATCCCCTCCCATCTTTCCGTGTCCTAAAAACCGATTGCATCGTTACCTAATTTCTACTAAGTTTAGTCAGAACAAAAACAGGGGATAAATGAAACCATCGCTTTCTTTTAAAATCGTCGTTGGCGGACTATTGGCCATCAATTTAATGAACTGGTTAGCCCCGATCATGGCCAGCAGCGCCAATCCGGTGCTGCAATGGCTGGCTGTGGGCTTTTACTTTGTGCTCGATCCTGCCTGCCACCAACTGCCTGAGCGTTCGTTTTACATTAACGGCTTACCCATGGCCCTCTGCGCCCGGTGCACTTTTATCTACCTGGGCATGGTCCTGGCCGCTGTTGGTTTGTGGTTCAAGAAAAATATTCATCTGTCGGTCTGGGTTTACCCTTCCTTTTTATTCCTCTTTCTGGCAGAAACAGGCGGCGAATTGGCCGGATGGTATTCCAATTGGAAATGGCTGCGCGCCGTCAGCGGCTTTGTCTCCGGACTTCTGCTGCTCTTTTTTCTCTTTTCCGAATTACCCACACGCCTGCAACAGAAAGGAAATCAATGACCAAACAGGATACCTATTTTGCCATTTTTCTCGGTGGATTATTAGCCGCGGCAACCGACAGTTTACCATTATTAAACTTTGTCAATTGTCTGTGTTGTTTGGGTATTATTTCAGGCGGCATTGCGCCGGTTTATTGGCTGAGTAAAAAACTACAGGATCGCGCTTATTTTAGCACGCCGGAAATCATCCACATTGGACTTTCGGCCGGATTGGTAGGAGCGATTCTGGCTTTTGCCTTGCAATATGTAGTGTATCAAATCTACGGTAACTGGCAGGTACAGTGGTTAACTCAAGTGCTGGAAAGCATGGAAGAACTGCCGCCGCTGTGGGAAGACCTGTATCATGAATTACAAAAACCGGAATACCAGGGTTTTGCCGGGGCAGCCATCCTGATTCGAAATTTAATCATGTTTCCGATTTTTACGCTGTTGGGCAGTTTTTTGATGAACAAGTTTTTAATGCGCCAGGCCGATCGCAGAAATCAAATGTAGCCTGCTGCAGAAGTTAATCCGTTTTAGCCCAGCAAGCCCATTCAGGCCCTGGCCGAATACTCCTCTTCTAACTTTTCATTTCTGGCAGCTAACTGTAGAGCCTCAATCAATTCGTCCAATTCCCCTTCCATGATGCGATCCAGCTTGTAGAGCGTCAGATTAATCCGGTGATCGGTCACCCGACCCTGTGGGAAATTGTAGGTACGGATTTTAGCGCTGCGATCGCCGCTACCAACCATGGATTTACGCTGGGCATCAATAGCCGAACGCTGCTCCTGCATGGCCATATCCAGCAAACGGGAGCGCAGCACTTTTAAAGCCTTGGCTTTGTTCTTGTGCTGTGATTTTTCATCCTGGCAGGTTACCACCAATCCGGTCGGCAGATGCGTAATGCGTACGGCCGAATCGGTGGTATTGACGCTTTGTCCCCCCGGACCGCTGGAGCGGAAGACATCGATGCGCAATTCGTTCGGATCAATATCCACGTCAACCTCTTCGGCTTCGGGCAAAACGGCGACCGACGCAGCCGAAGTGTGTACGCGGCCCTGAGTTTCGGTTTCCGGCACACGTTGTACGCGGTGCACACCGCTCTCGTACTTTAATGTGCCGTAGGCGTCGGGCCCTTCTACCATAAAGATAATTTCTTTAAACCCGCCACGCTCTGAGGGAGTTGAACTCATGACTTCAGTCTTAAATCCATGGTCTTCGCAATAACGCGTGTACATGCGGTACAGATCGCCGGCAAAAATCGCCGCTTCGTCGCCGCCTGTCCCGGCCCGAATTTCGACAATGGCGTTTTTGTGATCGTCCGGATCTTTAGGGATGAGCAGGACTTTCAATTGTTCTTCGTACTCGGCAATCTTCTTTTCCAGCTCCTGGTTTTCCTCTCTGGCCAGTTCGATCAATTCCGGATCGCTATCTTCTGCAATTAGCGCTTTATTTTCTTCAAAGGTCTGTAATGCTTTTAGATAGGGCGCGCCAACTTCTAAAATTTTACTCAGTTCGCTGTGCTCTCTGGACAATTGTTTGTAACGGTTCTGATCGTTAAACACATTGGGATCAGATAACTCCTTATTCAACTCATCCAGTCGCTTTTGCAGACTAAGAATTTTTTCTTTCATATTTGCTCCTATGCCGAAACAGGAATAACTTGCGATTGAATGACCGGTTCATCAACCAATTCGCTGGCATATTCTTCGCCCAGTGCGCTTTTTAAAGCCACAATGGCCACCTCCAGTTGCTCATGATCCGGAGGTTGGGTGGTAATGCGCTGCAACCACAAACCTGGGGCAATCAGGATGCGCACCAGAGGATTGTCAATATGGCTGGCCGAAGCCTTCAACCCTTCGTAACTGATTCCGCCCACGACCGGGATCAGCGGCAAATGCACAGACAAACGAATGAGCAGCGACATTTGACCGGTGGTTAACATGATCAACGTGTCTACCAGAGCAAAAAACACAAGACTGATCAACATAACGATGACCAGAAAACTGGTACCGCAACGGGGGTGGTAAGTAGAAAATTTTTGCACGTTTGCCGGGGAAAGCTGCACCTTATTTTCAAAGGCAAAAACCGTTTTGTGTTCCGCGCCATGATATTCAAACAATCGATGCACATCCTTTAAGAAGGAGATGCCCCAAACATAGAGCAGGAAAAAGACGATGCGGAACGATCCGGCCACCAGATTGAAGGTGAGCGCCTGGCGCTCGATATTGAATATTTCTGTAGTCAAATAGAGAGGCAATACAAAGAAAAAAGCCACGCCAACGGCCAGAGCCGTCAGCAGCGAAAAGACAGCCCCGGCCGTAGTCATCCCGCCCTTTTTGCTCTTCTTTTTCGATTTTTTCGCTCCTTCGGCTTCCGCGTCTTCCATGGCTTTATCGGCCGACCACTGTAGAGTCTTAATGCCCATGATCATCACTTCAATCAAGGTGATGGCGCCCCGTACAATGGGAATGTTCAGCGTTTTGTGTTTCTGAATCAGCGATTGAAATTCATCGACGCGCACCTCAATGGCGCCGTTAGCCCGACGCACGGCGGTGGCAATGCGTTTTGGCGAACGCATCATCACACCTTCGATCACAGCCTGGCCACCTACGGGCATTATTTTTTCTTCGTTATTTTGATCCATTCTTTCCTCTTTTCATTAAATAAAAAAACGGAATGACCTGGGAACCCATTTCATTCCGTTTTTTGAAATAAAAGTGAAACAACAATCGAAAATTATTTTAGATTGTATTTTCTCATGAACTTTTCTACACGGCCGGCAGAGTCGACCAATTTTTGTTTACCTGTAAAAAACGGATGACAGGCAGAGCAAATTTCAACTTTTAGATTGCCAATGGTCGAACGCGTTTGAAATGTGTTCCCGCAAGCACAGGTTACCGTGCCTAATTTATATTCGGGATGAATACCCTTTTTCACAACAATCCTCCTTGGTAATAATTTTAAGCCTTCAAATTTAAATTAAAATTAAGGCAAATGCAAAGAATTTTTAAGTGTTCATCATTCTTAAAAATTCGCGGTTGTTTTTGGTCTCGGACATCTTTTCCAGTAAAAATTCCATTGCTTCAATCGGATTCATCTCATTCAGCAGTTTACGCAAAATCCAGACACGGGCCAGCTCTTCACGACTGAGCAGCAATTCTTCTTTGCGCGTACCGGAACGATTGATGTCAATAGAGGGGAAGATTCTGCGGTCTGTCAGGCGACGATCAAGCATCAATTCCATGTTACCGGTTCCTTTGAATTCTTCAAAAATCACCTCGTCCATTCGGGAGCCGGTATCCACCAGAGCGGTAGCAATGATGGTTAAACTTCCGCCTTCTTCCACATTACGCGCCGAACCAAAAAAGCGTTTTGGTTTTTGTAAGGCATTGGAGTCAATACCACCGGAAAGGATTTTCCCGCTGTGTGGGACAACCGTATTGTGGGCCCGCGCCAGACGCGTTAAACTATCCAATAAAATGACCACATCCCGCTTATATTCAACCAGGCGTTTGGCTTTTTCCAGTACCATGTCAGCTACCTGAACGTGGCGTTCAGCAGGTTCGTCAAAAGTGGAACTGATGACTTCGGCTTCCACCGAACGTTCCATATCCGTTACCTCTTCCGGACGCTCGTCGATCAACAGAACCATTAAAACTACTTCGGGGTGGTTTTTGGTGATGGCATTGGCTATTTTTTGCAATAGAATCGTTTTACCGGTTCGAGGCTGAGCCACGATCAAACCACGCTGTCCTTTGCCAATGGGCGTCAACAGATTCATGATGCGCATGGAATAGTCTTTAGTGCTCGTCTCCAGATTGATGCGCTCCATCGGGTACAGCGGAGTTAAGTTCTCGAACAGATTGCGCTCTCGGGCTTTTTCCGGACTTTCATCATTAACGGCTTCAACGCGTAATAGGGCAAAAAAGCGCTCATTGTCTTTAGGCGGCCGGATCTGCCCGGTGATGGTGTCGCCGGTGCGCAAACCAAAACGTTTGATCTGCGAAGGAGACACATAGATGTCATCCGGACCGGGCAGGTAGGAATAGTCGGAAGAACGTAAGAAACCATAGCCATCTGGTAAAATTTCCAGAACGCCTTTGGAAAAGATCAACCCTTCCTGGGCCGTCTGTTCTTCCAGAATACGAAAAATTAATTCAGATTTTTTCAAACCGGAAATTCCGGTAATGTTCATATCTTGAGCAATTTTGGTGAGCTCAGTAATTTTTTTCTTCTTGAGTTCTTCAATATCTAACATAGATCAACCTCATTATTTATTTTTGTTAGTTTCACATCAATTTTTAAGACCAGAGAAATTCAACTTGAGTTTCTTTTCAGGTATGGTTAACTCGATTTTGACAAAGATGTCAACACGTAAATCGCAATTTAAAATTAAATGACGTTCATGTCAAATTTTATTAGGCCTTTATTTTGCCCTTCTTTTCTTATTTGGCAGCTTGATAGCAGGTCGTCCATTTTCCTTATCCTATTGTTGTTTTTCACGATGGCCATTTTAAAAAGTTTATTACCATCGGATTCTTTTAATAAGGGCATTGCCCCCTCCCCCCCTTACACCCGTGCAAATTCAGTCTCCCCCTCCCCCGGTGGGGACTAAGGGATGGGTCATTCTCCCACAAACCGCCCTCAGCCTCCCAGCTTCTTTAATCTTTCATCTTTAATCTTTTTTCCTTTTTCCTTTTTCATTTTTCATTGAAAGAAAACCCACCCCCAACTCCTCCCAGGAGGGGGGTTTTGGTTTTCTCCTCCCAGGAGGGGAGCTCAGAGTGAGCTTTTTTGCATGAGATGGCCGATCAGATAGTGACTACCCATCACCAGTAACAATTCGTCCGCCGATAGATTTTTCTTTAACTGTTCAACAGCCATCACCGGATCCTTCATCATTCTGATCTTTTTGCCTCTTAACTGAAACGCCTTTGCTAATTGTTCTGCCGGCAGGCGCTTTTCCGATGGCGGCTCTGTCAGATAGATATTCAGATTGAGTGAACTTAAAAAAGTTACAATGGCCTCGTAATCTTTGTATTCCAGCAAACCGAGTAACAGATGTATTTTACTTTCAGACCAATGGCTTTTAACAAAGTCAATGGTTCTTTTAATGCCTGCCAGGTTGTGGCTAACGTCAAATACAACTCTGGGGTTGGTCTGAACGGTTTGCAAACGTCCGGGCCACAAACAGGATTTAAACACTGATTTTACCTGATCCAGATCGATCTGTTTTCCTGCTTTTTGCAGATAACTGGCTACTACTACGAAGGCTAACGCCATATTTTGCGCCTGGAAATATCCGGTTTGTCGGGCTTGAAAGGTCAGAACCTGTCCTGTAGCTTTCTGCACGAACCGAAAGGTCATGCCATCCAGATCGCTGTTCACAATTTTAATTTGCATTAAATCGGGTAAATAGTAAAAAGCCTGTAAGGGCTGTGCCTGTTTCCGGAAGACCTTCAGCGCTTCGGCCTGCTGTGGCGCGGAAAAGATGTCCGCCTCTGGTTTAATAATTCCCGCTTTTTCACGGGCGATGGAGGCCAGGGTATTGCCCAACTGTTTTTGGTGGTCAAAGTCAACCGGCGTCAGAACCACCATGCTCGGCTGCACAATGTTGGTCGAATCCAGGCGTCCGCCCAAACCTGTTTCAATAACCGCCACATCCACCTGATTTTGAGCAAAGTACTGTAAAGCCATAGCCGTGGTGGTGTCAAAAAAGGTAGCTTTGCGTTTTAAAATAAAGGCTTTGTTCCGGCGCCAGAAATCGACTACAAATTGCGGCGCAATCAATTCATCGCCAATGCGGATGCGTTCCCTGTAATCGGCCAGATGCGGACTGGTAAAAAGCCCGCTTTTTAAGCCCTGTTTTTGAAGCAACTGGTGAATAAAAAAAGCGGTGGAACCTTTGCCGTTGGTTCCTGCCAGATGAATAACCGGATATTGAAGATGTGGTTTCCCCAATCGTTCCATCAGAGCGTTAATATTCTCCAGGCCCAACTTGATGGCAAATTCCTGAAGATCATAGATTTGTTGTATGGTTTCGTGGTAATGCATGGGTCAGATCAGTTTACCGATAATAAATCCAATAACAATGCCGGTTAAAAAGACGACGGTGAGAATGCGGTAATTAACCACCTCGGAAGTGTACCCCCTTTTAATGGCCAGGATAGAAACAAAATAGCCCATGGCATTTAGTAACCAGAAAAAGGGCAATGCCAGAATTTTGGCAGCAATGGGGCCAATAATGGGAATTAATCCGATGATATTTAAAAGACCGATAAAGGCCTGTGAAATGATGCCAAATACCACCACCACGCCGCCAATAACCGATTTGTCGACATTTAAATGGATGGCGACCACAATGAATGTAACAATAATGATCCAGGCCAGAATGGTTTTCCAGAAGGCAAGGACAAAATACTTAAACGAGATACTGAAATTTTTTAATGGTTTTTGAGGCGTTTCTTCCATCAGACGTTTTACACAACCGTTTCATTTTTTAGTTGTTCACTAACCATGCCAAAGCGCCGTTCACGGTGCGTGTAGTCCCAGACGGCATCAACAAATTGAGCTTTTCTAAATTCAGGCCAGGGAATTTCCGTAAAGTAGATTTCGGCATAGGCGATTTGCCACAGCAAAAAGTTACTGATTCTACGCTCGCCGCCGGTTCGGATCACCAGGTCAGGGTCGGGTTGATCCGCTGTGTACAAAGATCGGGCAATAGTCGCTTCATCGATCTCATCAGGATTTAGTTTGCCCTGTTTAATTTTTTGCACGATTCGTTTAAAACCATCGACTAATTCCTGACGGCCGCCATAGCTTAGGGCTACATTCAGCGTAAGCCCGCTGTTGTCGCGCGTCATGGCCATAGCCTTGAGCATGGCATTACGGGCATAATCGGGCAGCTTGTCCAGCCGGCCAATGGTTAAAATTTTTACATTTTGTTCCATCAGACGTTGAATTTTATGCTGGATGGTACGCACCAGCAATTGCATTAACGAAGCCACTTCCCAGCTAGGCCTGCGCCAGTTCTCTTCGGAAAAGGTGTAAATGGTCAAATAATCGATGCCCATTTCGCCGCAGGCTTCTACCACGGCCTCGACCGAATTAACCCCTTCATTGTGCCCGGCTACTCGCGGTAGTCCGCGCTGTTTGGCCCACCGTCCGTTGCCATCCATGATAATGCCAACATGGCGGGGCAGGTTGCCGCTTTTTTTGATGAGCTGTATTTTTTCTGCTAAATCCAATTCTCACCTATATTTTTAATATTACAAATTACAAATCTTTAAATTACAAATTAATTTATGATTTATCAAATGCATTGTTCCGCAATCCTTTTTCCAGGCGCCTGGGAGAGCTGTATTTTACAAAAGGCAGTGAACTAAATTTTAATCTGCTTCACTCAACCTCTGACCGAACGCAGAATTGAATGAGTAGAATAAAAATAAGAGAGTTTTTGTAAGAATTCTTTCTTCAAAACATCAATCCCGCTTAGCGGAATGCGGAAATTTTTGTGCTGTGTGTGGAAGTAAAAAGGTTGAGTTGTTGAATTGTTTAATTGTTTAATGGCCCGTCCTTCGGCCGGATAAACCTGTCCGTCTGGCCAGACCTGTCAGGCTGCGCCTTGCCAGACTGGCGGGCCTGTCCGGTGGCCAGACGGGCCTGTCCCCGAAGATCGGGATTTCTGCTTCGCTACAACAGGCTGGTGCTGCCAGACTGGCCTGTCCCCGAGAATCGGGATTTTCATTCGTCTGGGAAAGAGGTAGCCGGGCATTTTCAAGCCTGGACAAACACACAGGACTAACTGCTTTGGAGTGGTTCTCTTTTTTCTTTTGAAGAATGCAACCTGAGTTTAAACTCGGGGATAAAGCTCCCAAAACCTTGATTGCAATTACGGCACATATCGATTGAGCTACGGTGGGTATTCAGTTGCTGGCGAAAATTCTGAAATTTTTCATTTTTCCACAGGGCATCAAAATTGGTAATGCCGTGAATATTGCCCATTTCGTACGTTCCGTTTTTGTCGAAGCAACAGGGAACCAATCCCCCATCCCAATTGATCAGTGTAGAAAGCCAGGGCCTTGGGCACGATTTCTTGGTGCTGTTTTTTACGTGGAGCCTATGGCCGTCAAATTGGTAGCGACGGAATTTTTCGTTTTCCGGCAACCATTCCCGCGCTTCCTGCACAGAATGCACTTCAATGTTTTTGATCAATAAGCGATCCACGCCCAGGGATCTGGCCAGTTTGCGAATGGCCGGCAATTCGTGCTCGTTATGTTTCATTACTAAAAACTGCAGGGCTATCAACGGATGGCTGACACGGCGTTGTTGTTTTATTTCCATAAAGTGTTGCACTCCGTGCAACACTTTTTCCAATTTGCCGTTGACACGGTAGCGCTCGTAAGCCTCCTGCGTTACCCCATCCACCGAGACGATCATGCTGTCCAGACCGGAGTCAATGGTGGCCTGGATGTTTTCATCGGTAAAGTAGTGCCCGTTTGTGCTGGTGGTGCAGTAAATGTTCTTTTGTTTGGCCAGTTTCACAAAATCCAGAAAATGGTCATTCAGGTAGGGTTCCCCCTGGTGGTAGAGCAACAGAAAAAAGATGTCGTCACCCAACAGGTCTAAAATACGTTGAAAAGTTTCCAGACTCATACGTCCTTGAACGCGTTTCATGTCCCCTGACCCGGTGGTACATAGGGGACAGTGCAGGTTGCACAGATTGGTGGGTTCAATGGTCAAAATGGCCGGCCGGCCCCAGATAATATTTTTACCCGTTAACGCAGAAAGAAAAAATGAGCTCCCGGTCAAAAGTAAATTTTTGATGCGACGAACATTCAAACTCCTGAGCAGGCCGCTGATTTTCAACTCATTGGGCATAATGTACATAAAAAGCTTCCCCTTCTGTTCAGAGCGCAATTTGCAAAATTGTGGAGTAAAGCACAAACATTTTTGAACGGATTTCAGTGTTTTTGTCTTTGGGGCCTGCAGGTCAAATCCCAGGGCTTTCATTGGAACACTGATTTTTTTCCTGCAAAGCATTTTCTAAAAAGTAAAGCAGCAGAGCCGCAACACAAAACATTTCCGCAGGGATTTAAGCAACCTCTGCGTATACTCGTCTGGCAGGCGCAGCCTGTTGTAGCGCAGCGGAAATCGCGATTCTCGGGGACAGGCCAGTCTGGCAGCACCAGCCTGACAGGCCCGCCAGTCTGGCAAAGCGCAGCCTGACAGGTCTGGCCACCGGACAGGCCCGTCTGGCCACCGGACAGGCCCGTCTGGCCACCGGACAGGCCCGTCTGGCTGGCGCAGCCGGACAGGCCCGTCTGGACGGCTATCCAGCCGGACAGGCAGAGAAGTCACAAAAGTCGCAAAAAAGCAATTTAAATTTAAAAAATGCGCATTGCCTCTTTTGTGTTTTTTGGTTCTACCTGGGGTAGATAATTCGTTGTGGCTTGTTGCTTTAGCAAATTATTGCCGTTTACTGCTATCCGGCAGGGAAAGGAAAATAAAGGGTCTGATTTTTTCGATAGTTTTGGGGCCAATGCCTTTCACATTGTCCAGGTCTTCGATTGTTTTGAACGGCCCGTGTTGCCGGCGATATTCAATAATGGCCTGCGCTGTTTTGGGCCCGATGCGCGGTAATTTTTCCAGAGTTGGGACGTCGGCGCGATTCACATCAATACTGTGAGGCAGAAGGGACTGTTTCTTTTTCTTTTTTGATTTTTTGGGCTTTGCCGGTACGGCTTCTCTGTTTTGAAGGGGTTGCAGAGTATCGGCCGACAGAACTTTGAACAGACTATCCTGCAGGGTGTAATCAAATGGCTTGGGGTTCATCCTGTGCGGCCTGATCCATTGGATTATAGCGCTAACCGCTAAAATTACGGCGAAAATGAGCAGGGCTCGCCGCTCGCTTTGGGTTAAATTGACCATGATGCTCCGTTTCTTTTACAAAACGGCCATCCCTGGCTTAGATGTTAAACGCTTCCTTGAATTTATCAAAAAACGATTTATGGCTGTTTTTAGCCGGGTCCAAATTCTCCGATTGGGCCAGCTTTTCCAGCAACTTTCGTTCTTCTTCATTCAGTTTGGTCGGGACATACACCTGAATCTGGACCAGTTGATCACCGCTACCGCCACTGCGCAAATAAGGGATGCCTTTACCGCGCATTCTCAATATTTTTCCGGATTGTGTGCCCGGCGCAATTTTCAAATTGGCCTTTCCGGTTAAGGTAGGCACCTCCACTGTTCCGCCGAGGGCAGCGATAGGGAAACTTACCGGCAAACGCAAAACTACGTCATTCCCCTGACGCTGGAATAGGTCGTGGGGAATTTCTTCAATATAAACAATCAAGTCACCAGGTTGTCCACCGCGCACACCGGCATTCCCTTCACCTTTTAAAGTCAGGTAATTCCCGGTAGCCACACCGGCCGGAATATTGACTTCGATGGTTTTGCTACCATCGATCAGCCCGCTGCCGTGGCAGGTGTGGCAGGGATTTTCAATCACCTGACCTTCTCCATTGCAGCGATGGCAGGTAGTGACATTGACAAACTGGCCAAACAAGGAGCGGGAGACCTGACGAATTTCTCCGCTTCCATGGCAAACCGGACACATCACCGTTTTGCTGTATTTGGCCGAACCGGTTCCGTTACATTCCGGACAGGCTAGTTTTTTTCGTACCTTAATTTTTTTGGTCACTCCCGAAGCGATCTCTTCCAGCGTTAATTTCAATTTAATTTGTAGATCGCTTCCTTTGCGCGTCACTCTCCGGCGGCGGCCGCCTCCACGCGAAGAGCCAAAGATATCGCCAAAGCCAAAACCGAAGCCCTCTTCCATGAACTGGCGCAAAGCGTCAGCCAGGTCAAAATCAGAAAAATCGAAGCCCTGCGCACCGGCTCCCCCGCCTACACCGGCATGCCCAAACTGGTCGTAGCGCCTGCGCTTTTCCGGATCGCTCAAAATGGCGTAAGCTTCAGCCAGCTCCTTGAATTTTTCTTCGGCCTCTTTATTGCCAGGATTTTTATCGGGATGGTACTGGATGGCTAACTTTCTGTACGCTTTTTTTATCTCTTCCTGGGTGGCGTTCCGATCCACTCCCAGAATTTCATAATAATCTCTTTTCTGTGCCATTACCTCACCTATTTCGCGACCAGCACCTGCGCGTGCCTGATCACCTTATCGTTTAGTGTGTACCCTTTTAAGTGTTCATCAACAATATGTCCGCTTTCGTATTTGTCGGAATCCACCTGCATCAAAGCCTGGTGTTTTTCAGCGTCAAATTCATGCCCAATGGATTCGATGGGTTTTAAACCTTGTTTTTCCAGAATTTGCATCATTTTTTTGTAGATCAGTTCAACACCCTGTTTTAATGATTCGACATTTTGGTTTTCATCATTAGCGTGTTCCAAAAATCGCTCAAAATCGTCGATGACCGGCAACAATTCCAGAATCAGTTCTTCATTGGCGTTTTGCAAGATGTGTAAAAATTCTTTTTCTTTACGCCGTTTCATATTTTCAAATTCTGCTATACGTCGCAAATTTTGCTCTTTTAATTGTTGATTTTCTTCCTCTAATTTTTTGATCTTTTCTTCCAATTCCTTAATCTTTTTTTCATATTTGCTTTTTGAACCATGAGATTTCGTCGTTTTTTTGGAAGCCTGGTCAACCTTCTCTTTTACCTGTTCTTTATCACTCATCCCGTTTCTCCTTTTCTTAAGCCATTCCTAATTTCCGTGTAATGGCCGATGCCGTGTATTCTACAATTGGTATCACTTTTTGATAACGCAAACGCATGGGCCCGATCACTCCCACAACCCCTAAAATATCTCCCACTTTGTATGTTGAAGTAATCACACTGCAATCGCGCATTTCAGCCAATTCATTTTCGTTACCAATGGTAATTTTAATCCCTGGGGGTTGCTCTCTCTTTTCCATAAAGTGAAAAATATGCTTTTTATCTTCCAATATCTGAATTAATCCTGAAACACGCTGCACATCGGTGAATTCCGGTTGGTGTATGAGATAATTGGTGCCATGTAACCAGTAATTTTCATACCGTGAAAAATCAAATATTTTATCGGCCGTCTTTGAAAAAAAGCGTACCAGCCCTGTCTTTTCGGATTTCAGATCGGACATGACATGGGCAAAGGAATTTTTGATCTCCCTTAATGTTTTACCGTAAAATCGTTGATTGATTTTGCGCGCCAGGCGATGCAGATCGTCTTTCTGGACCGGATGGTTTACCTCCACCAGAATCGTTCGTACTTGCTGATCCTTAACCGCCAGAATAACCATCACGCGCGTGGCCGAAACTGGAACCAGATGCACGCGCTCCAACACCGCTTCATAAAATTTAGGCGTAACAATAATACCGATCTGCCTGGAAATTTTTGACAGTACCGTACTGACTTTGCTCATGAACAACTGCACATCGCCATCGTATTCTTCAATAGTGCGGTTAATCAATTCTTCCTGATGCTCGGTCAGTTTACTTTTTTTCAGCAACTCATTGACGTAAATACGATAGCCCAGAGAGGTCGGGACACGCCCGGCCGAAGTGTGCGGTTGAATGAGTAAACCCTTTTCTTCCAGTGTGGCCATAATACGGCGCACCGAAGCAGGTTTTAAATCGATACCTGTCTTTCGGGAAATTTGCGCCGACCCCACAGGGCTGGCCGTGTCAATAAATTCCTTAATAACCGCCTTTAATATCTGTTTTTCCCGATCGCTTAGCACTAACATGGCCTTACTAAAAATTATTTTAAAATCAAATTTACCTTAATTCGTTAATACAAGTCAAGATAGCTCAACTTGACACCGAATTCAAATTCTTTTTGATTAACGATTAAAAAATTGCAGTTAGATCGTCATACAGTTAGATCGATGCTCATGCAGAAAGTTACAGCCGGTTGGCCGGATTATTGGAACACTTCCGTTAAAAAATTCAAGATAGCAGAGCCACAATAAATAATTGATTACAGAAAGAAAATTCAAACCCCGAATGCACAATAGAAAAGTATTTAAATTAAAAATTACGAAAGACGAATTATTTTGTGAAAAAGGAAGTTGCTTCACAAATGCTCATTTCGTCCATACCTAAGTCTTTTGTCCGCTTTAAAAAACTTATGCTACCAATCAATCAGAACCCGAAAAACAGGTTTGCGCCATGTTCTGAACGTTGCAGACCATTTAATGGGACAGAAAGGCCGAATTTACATTAAATTCCTGAGAATCATTTTTTCTTTTCCAGAAATTCCAGAATCTGTTGTGAATGGGATTTGGTATCTACTTTCTCGAAAATGTACAATACCGTCCCGTCCTTGTCTATCAGATAGGTGATGCGTTTGGGCACCATAAAGCCGGTTAGACTGCCTTTGGCACCATACATCTCGGCCACAGTTTTGCTGGTATCGGAAAGCAATGTAAATGGCAAATTGTATTTTGCCTTGAATTCGCTATGTTTTTGCGGATCATCATAACTGATGCCCAAAACGACCAGCCCCTTTTCGATTAAAGCTTCGTAATTGTCCCGAAGATTACAGGCTTCTTCGGTGCAACCAGGCGTAAAATCTTTTGGGTAAAAATAAAGCACAACCATTCTACCGCGATAATCAGAAAGATGGTGCACTTTACCCTGTTCATCCTTTAACGCAAAATCCGGCGCTTTTTGACCTATTTTGACCATTTGGCCTCCAATCACAAGGGTAACCATGGTTAACCCTAAAAATAGAATTGTACTCTTTTTCATATCTACTCCTTTTCTTCTAACTGAACATCTATTTCCTGCAAAATATTCCATTAAATTTTTCAAATACCTGAACCTCCCTGTCATGGTCTGGTTAATCCTCTCCAAACCTGACAATCCCCCACCCCCTTTAATCTTTAATCTTTTTTCCTTTTTCCTTTTTCATTGAAAGAAAACCCACCCCCAACACCTCCCAGGAGGGGAGCTTTTGATTTCCCCTCCACCGGAGGGGACTAAGGGGTGGGTAAATTCCTTTCAAGACAGCCAGAGCCTGCCAGCTTCTTTAATCTTTCATCTTTCATCTTGATTCTTTTTCTTAACTTTCAATTTTTGTCAATTTTGATTATTTTGAGAAATGCAGCAAAACACTGGAACGACTAAGATGCAAGAACGAAGCCAACGTGTAAAACAAATCGGCCTGGAAATCGGCTTTGACAAAGTAGGCATCGCCCGAGCCGGAAAGGCACCCAATGGCGCTTTCCTGGAAGAGTGGCTGGCCAAGGGTAAACATGGCACCATGCATTGGATGGCTACCCACAAAGCGTTACGCAAAGATGTAGAACAATTTTTCCCAGACGCAAAATCGGTTATTATGGTTGCCCTCAATTATTTTACGCCCCACACCATCGTAGAGCATCCACTCAAGGCCAAAATTAGCCGCTATGCCTGGGGAAGCGACTACCACAAGATAATGAAAAAGATGCTCAAGCAATATTTGCAACGTTTGCAGGAACTCGATCCGCAAATTAGGGGCCGGACTTTTGTCGATTCCGCTCCGGTTATGGAAAAATCCTGGGCTGTAAAAGCCGGACTTGGCTGGCAGGGTAAAAACACCAATGTGCTGTCGCGGGAGTTTGGTTCGTGGTTCTTTTTAGGCGGTCTGGTGATTAATCAGGAACTGGACTATGATTCTCCCCAGCAGGATTATTGCGGAACCTGCAACGCCTGTGTGCAGGCCTGCCCTACGCAGGCCCTATCCCCTTACCAATTGGATGCGCGTAAATGCCTCTCCTATTTAACCATTGAATATCAGGATCGCTCGCTTCCGGAAAATTTGGCTTCCAATTTAAACAACTGGGTGTTTGGTTGTGATATCTGCCAGGACGTTTGTCCATGGAATCGCTTTGCGCGGGAAACGCGGGAGCCACGTTTTCATCCCAAGCATCCCCAGTTGGTCAATCCCCCGCTGGATGTGCTGAAAAATCTGGATGAAGAACAGTTCAATGCCCTTTTTGCCGGTACTCCGGTGCGCAGAGCTAAATATCGCAATTTTATGCGGAATGTGCAGGCCGTGTTACAAAATCTAAGGCAGCAAAGTCGCAACTAAAAACATTTCCGCAAGGATTTAAGCAACCACAGAGAAGCATTTTAAAATTAAAAATTACGAATTAATTTGCGAAGGGGCAACTTATGCCCAGGCGGTGAGGACCCGTGCCGGCATGTCATTCTGATCCCGCTTCAGCGGAAGAAGAATCCCTTACACTAGCAAACCATTCGCAAGCGCAACGTAACATGAGCTTCAGCTCGAGACTTTGGAAGGGTAAAGCATTTATGGTGCGTTTTTGGTTTAAGCCCCATCCCCCCGGCTCCCTTCCCTTCTTTTAACAAAGGGAAGGGAGCCCCGGGGGGGACTAGGACCTTCATCAACAATTTTCGCATCCTGCTGGGGCGAGAATAGATCTTTTAAAGGAAGTATTTAAAGCAGCAAATCCTTCAACGTATTAGAATCATCTTTTTAATCTGCTTGTGTCTTTCTGTTTGCAGACGGTAGAAATAAACCCCGGAAGACACAGGATTGCCCTGATCGTTTCGTCCATACCACACATAACGGTACAAATTACCTTTGTAGAGTTTTTCGTTATGGACCAACGTCCGTACCAGCTGGCCAGCGCTGTTGAAGATTTGTAAACTAACCGGACCGGTTTTATCCAGGGTAAAGGCAATGGTAGTTTGTGGATTAAAGGGATTGGGATAGTTGTTCAGGAGTTCGAATCTGGCTGGCGATGCCTGTCGGGCAAGGCCGGTTTCCGTGGAAGGCGCCACCTTAAAATCATCAATAATCCAGCCCCAGCCGGTCTGATATTCATCGGCATGGAGACGGAAACGAATGTAAACGATTTGCCCTTCCTGAAAAATTTCCGAAAGATTGACCTCATGGGTTTTAAACAGGGATGAGGTCGGGTCATTACTGGAATCGTAGGCGTTTTTCCAGCTGGCATCAAAACGGCAATCGTAGGGCGTTACCAGTATTTGCCAGTTTTCGCCATCCAGCGATCCTTCCACTGTAACATAATCCCACATGCGGTAATCGGGATAAAAGTAACCGCTCTCTCCCGGTTCTACAATGGCAATGTCTTTGTAGCTTAAAATCGTTTTTTGTTTGATGATTACAGGAGGCCCTAAAATGGCCACATAGTCCCGCTGATTCAAATAGGGATGTTCAGTCTGCAAACCATTGTTTGTAAAATTGGATGGCGTATCAATGAAGAAGTCGCCATAAAAATCACTGAAGCCAGAATCAAAGGAGGACTCAGCCTGCTCGACCGGTTCATAAATAAACAGCTCCTCCTGATCGGAAATATAGGATTGACTGCCATCGTAACCGATCACTTTAATTTCCAGATAATCGGGCGGCTGGACAAAGATTGTGGCAAAGGTGTCCACATAGGCCGCTACTTTGCCCAGAGTAGCCAAAATTTGATCATTGACGACCACCTGAACGGAATCGTATTGGAATCGTGTTTTGAAATAGACCTTCATGGCATTGGTCAGCGGATTGGGAGGGGTGAGCGATTTAAGTAGCGGCGGTCTGGCCGGAGCTACGATTTCCGGCAAATTGTCGTCATACAAAGACCAGACACCTCTTCCGTGTGTAGCAGCTACAATTTCTTTGCCCACAATTTTCAGGCGCCGGGTGGAAACCGAGGGCAGAGTGCCCTGGGCAAAATTCCAGCTCTGGCCATTATCGTTCGAAATAAAGAGCCCAATGTCCGTACCAATCCAGATTTGTGTGGTGTCGTAAGGCAGCCAGATGGCGCAATGCACGGGAACATCCGGCAGATTGGCCGTAATATCCTGCCAGCTCTGTCCCAGGTCTCTGGTTCTGAATATTTTACCATAGCCCGAAACGCCGAACAGGGCCAGAGCCTGGGCCGAGTCCGCGGGATGAGGCGCCAAACCGGTCAGGAAGCCGTTGGGCGCATTGTCCGGCCTGTTCACAGTTTGAAAGGTGTGGCCGCCGTCTGTAGAAACATTGATATGGTCTTCAGAAGAAGCAATCCAGACAATATCGGGGTTGGCCGGGGAGACAGCAATTTTAACGTATTTGTAACCGCCCAGATCCACCGGCACACCCTCCCAGCGAAAGCCGCCATTCTCCGTAAAGTACATCTTATCTGTTTCGGAAATCGTGAATAGCTTTTCCGGATTGTTGGGGTCCATGGCCAGAGGCGTATGAAATACATCGCTTTCCGGCAGGCCGTTATTAATTCCCAAAAAGCTATTACCTCCATCGCTAGATTTGTAAATGCGTGAATCGTACAGGGTGCCATAAACAATGGTCGGATCGAAGCGATCCCAGGCGCAATCGAATCCATCGCCGCCAATGGCCCGACCCCAGCCGCTGGCCTGATCCGGCTCAATGGGGGAAATGTGCGTACCGTTGTCCTGGCTTCCACCCACATACTGTGAAAGATGCGGATGTTTATCGGCATCATAGTATTGAGTGACATTGTACTGGTTGTTTCTGGCTTCCCAGTGCACGCCTCCGTCCGCAGAATAAAACACCCCGCCATCGTTGGTGCTGATCAGGGCAAAGGTGCTGTCTGTTCGGGGCAGGGCGACCAGACAGTGGTGATCGGCGTGAACATAGGGCAGACCATTGCCGCCCCACCAGCTACTGATGGGTGTAGCCGTCATGGAATTGGCGCTAACCGTCACCTGGTACAGATCGATGCCGCCGACAAACACAATGTTTTTGTTAAAAGGGTGTACAATCAGAGTATTGTCGTACCATCCCTGACTGCCTAACCAGTTGGGTGAGCTGCCCAATTTTTGCCAGGATTGCCCCGCATCTTCAGACCGATAGAAGCCAGCCAGTTGGCCGGAGGAATTGACCGCAGCGACGTAAAGATAGTTTGTGTCGGCTTCGGAAATGGCCATTTCTACCCGGCGGTGCTCCTCAAAATTTGAACTTACTTTGTTCCAGGTCTGGCCCAGGTCCACCGATTTGTAAATGCCGCTGGAGTGCACTGCAGCGTACAGAGTGTTAAAATTAAGAGGATTGGCCACGATTTGCTGCACGCGGTTTCCGGCCGTTAATACCTGCGTCCAGTTCTGGCCGCCGTCAAAACTGCGGAAAACACCGGAATTGGTAGCGGCTAACAGAGTATCGGCATGCTGCGGATGAACCACGATGCGATTCACATATCGGAAGTCGTAGTTGCCGGCTGTTGAACTCAATTGTTCCCAGGTTTCTCCCCCATCTGTGGTTTTGAAAATGCCGTCCCCAATGACCCGATCATAATTTCCAAACCCTTCGCCTGTGCCCGCGTACAACACGTCTGGTTTTTCGGTACAAATAGCAATGGTTGTCACCGAAATAACCGGCATCTGATCGGTTAAAGGACGCCAGTGTGCGCCGGCGTCTTCTGTTTTCCAAACGCCGCCGCCGACCGCCCCGGCCCACCAGATATCAGCATTCTGAGGATGAACGACCAGCGCGCGTGTCCGACCGCCAATGTTGGCCGGGCCGCGTTCCTGCCAGTCCAGAGCGCCCGCCTTCCTCAGGGCTAACGTTTGCCGCGCCTGATTAAATGCTTTGAATTTCCAGTTCCCATGATAGCTAAAGGGCTTGTTTATTTCTGAACGGATTTGCATTTCATAAAGCAAAGCCTGATCCGGGCGATCCGTTGGCTTCTCTTTAGCCTCATCTTTACCCAAAATTAAAGCCAGCTTTGCCGAAGGCTCCGACCTGGTCGTCTTATTTGCAGCTGGACGCAAAAGTAAGGCCAGACCTGCGATCAGAACCAGCCCGGATATAAAAAATATTTTCCTGAACATGGAGAACTCCTGTGTAAAACAAACGACAATTTAGTTTAATTCAACCCAACTTTCATATGATCGGCATATTTTGGCATTAAATACTTGATTCAGATCAAACTTTTGAACGGCTTTTTAACAGAATTAAAATACTTCCATCAAAAGATCTACCTCGCCATAGAGGGATGCGAAAATTTATGTGCTGTGAGAAGAAGTAAAATCGTTGAATTGGTATCGGGCTGTCTTATCGAATTACCATTGATCGTGAATGGTGTTTTCAACAAAGGTGAGAAAATCTACCACACAAGCCTTCCCCCTCTCCGAGACTTTTATTCTGGGAGAGGGGGATCGAGGGGGTGAGGGCAATTAAATTTTTAATTTAAATCATTCTTTGTGTCCTTTGCGATTTTTTAAATTTTGCGGTTGCTTGCTATTTTTCAATCCTTAGTGTGCTTTGGCCCTCTCTTTTACCGGATTTTGAATTTTGCCTGAGAGTTTTCCGTCCCGCTCATTTTTACGGCGTTCAGCCCAACGGTTCTACCAGAAAAAATTCTTTGTTGCGTTGTACAGGCCTGCATTGTATTTTTCAAATTGGTTCAAAAAGGAGAGCCAGAGCTTCTGTTTACAGAAGTTGCAGGGGCTGGGATAAGAAAAAGAGCGTACTGCCACCGGTCATTCTGATCCAGAATCATAGGGCGGAGAAAGATTGCTCCTCTTTGTTCCAACGCTGTCGGGACAGTGATCGGAATAATCTTTGTGGGCCTGTGTCCACGATCATTGATTGCCGGACATCCTGGCTCATCCAACAATTCGAAATTTTTAATTAAAGATGGGGAGTCACCTAAATAATGCGCATTGCTCCCGATCGGCAAGTTACCTGCGCCTTCGGCCAAAAACGAAAGAGCTAAACTGTAAGGAGTTTTACCATGCATTTGAATTTTAAAGGAATTTATCTGGTCATTGTGCTGATTGTGCTCATTGCCACCTATTTTGTTATTATTCCCTACCTGCAAAAATGGCGCCTGCAGGCCAAAACCAACCAGCTCTATCTTAATTTAAAAAAATCCGATCTGCCCTGGCAGATTTTAGGCTACTCCGAAAAGAACAATCCCATTTACGGTTTGACTGTGGGCAGCGGGCAAGACACAGTAATCATTTTTGGCGCATTTCATGGCGATGAGCAGGTGGGATTCCATCTGTTGGTGCGCCTGGCCGACACGTTGTACCACAATCCCCAACTGACGCATTCGTTTGTCCTGCTGGTTCCGGTGGTCAATCCCGATGGGTTGTTAGCGGGAACGCGCGTCAATGCCAACGGCGTCGATCTGAATCGCAATTTTCCCACAGAAGACTGGTCGCCGGTTTACACCAAGAAGAAATATTTCCCTGGCGTGGAACCGGCTTCGGAAAAAGAGACTCAGTTGGTCATCCGCCTGCTCGATCTGTACAAACCGGATCGCATTGTTTCCATTCATTCGGATTTACGCATGAACAATTACAATGGACCGGCGCGCGATTTAGCCCAGGCCATGGCCAGAGAAAACGGATATCCGGTAAAAGGCGATGTGGGCTATCCTACACCGGGCTCCTTTGGCACCTTTGCCGGCCATGAGATGCAGATTCCGCTCATTACGCTGGAATTACCGGGCGTAGGCATCGAAAAGGCCTGGCAGCAAAATTTTAAAGCTCTGCTGACTGCCATTAATTTTGTGCCACAGAAAACGGCTACGGAACAGTGAGAAAGACCATCTATTAAAAGTTGAAAATTTAGTGCGAGTGAATGTGCGTGCTCCACTCGGCAAAGTCCCTGCCACTGGGATTCTGGAAAATACGTAGTTCAAATTCAGGCACAACAGCCAACAGATGATCGAAAATGTCGGCCTGAATGCTTTCGTAAACTTCCCAGCGGATATCGTTGGTGAAGGCATAAATTTCGATGGGCAGGCCCTGCGGCCCAGGCGGCAGCTGGCGCACCATTTTGGTTAAACTTTGATTGATTCTGGGATGACTTTTCAAATAGGCCGCAGCGTAAGCGCGAAAAGTACCGATATTGGTCATGCGCCGACCATTGACCTTGACGCTGTCGTCAATGTTGTGTTCCCGATTGTACCTTTCCAGTTCTTCCAGCTTATTTTTAACATAGTCGCTGATTAACTGAATTTTTTGAAAACGCTCAATCATTGGTTGATCACAAAATTTGATTGAATTCTGGTCGATGTAAATGGCGCGTTTAATGCGTCGGCCTCCGGCCTGTTCCATGCCCCGCCAGTTGCGAAAGGAATTTTCAAGGATTTTGTGCGTGGGCACAATCGTGATGGATTTGTCCCAGTTTTGCACTTTAATGGTGTGCAGAGCAATATCAATAACATCTCCGTCTGCACCGAACTGGGGCATTTCAATCCAATCGCCCACATGCAACAGATCGTACATATTAATCTGAATGCCAGCCACAAAGGACAGGATGGTATCGCGGAAAATCAGTAAGATGATGGCCGTCATGGCGCCTAAACCGCTGAGCAGCATCCAGGGCGGCTGGTGGGTTAAAATGCCAATCATGATGATGATGGCCACGATGTAAATAATAATGATCACCACCTGCAGGTAACTTTTGATGGGTCGCTGACGCGCTTTAGGCTTTAGTTCGTAGTAACTATTGGCGGACATCAGCAGGGCCGAAAGCAAACGGGCGCTAAGAAAAATCAGCAGCAGGTTGATGAGCACATCGATGGTATGGCCCATAACAGGCAGTAAAAATAAAAAGTTTTTAATTACCAACAGGGGAATGAATTGGGCCATGATGTTAATGATTTTGTGCTCCAGTAGAATGTCGTCAAATCTGGTTTTAGTGCGTTGAGCAAATTCTCTGGCCAGTTTTAAGCCCACACGCCGGCTGAGCAAATAGATCAGAAAGGAAAAAAGAAGGATGGTTGTCAGGGAAAGGATCTCTTTGATCAGCGGATAATGTTCAAAAAAGGAATTCACATCCTGCCAGAATTCTGCGTTCATTGTGTTAAACCTCTACATTTATCTGGAAATCATCAGGCAGAAGAAGCTGCCCTTTAATACTTCCGTCTTTTTGCTCAAACAGGTAAGCGGGTTTGTGCACCGCTTCCAGTGAATGATCTGCATGGTAAATAATACCGGAACCAAAAGGGATGCCGATGCCATACACGTAGGGATTGTTCAGCAAGCGGAGTGTCTGTTTTAAGCGTGTCCAGTTATTGTTATCCTGATGAACATCGACAACAAAGGGCAGGCATTTCAACAGGGGGGTCACCTTATTACTCTGTTGATCGGCGAAAGCAAGCCCGAGGTGAATAGCTCCGGCGGAGATGCCAACCAGATAGGCGCCATTGAAATAGCGTTCCAGTACCACGTTTTTCATCCGGCTCTCGTCCAATATTTCCCAGCCCTTTAAAACATCACCCCCGGACAATAGGATTAAATCGGCCTGATTTAAAAATTGCCTGTCCTCTTCCTTAAAGTCTTTTTTAATGTGTCGTAATTTTAGGTTAGGAAAAATTTCAAACGCAGAACAGAATATCTGGTAAAATTCCGGTCGATCGTCGTTGGCCGCGCCAATGTAAGCGGCTTTGCCCTGTTCAAGCCCGGCAAACAAAGTGCGTAAAAAACGCTCCGCTCCTTTTCGCCAGAAAAGAAGTTGACTGTCTGCTAATAAAAGCACGGGTTTTGTTGCCAAAATTGCCTCCTCTGTACATGCTAATATTAGAATAAAATCAAAATGAAGCAATAGGAAAACAACACTTTCTGGAACAAGGTTTAAATGGCAACAACCAATGGAAAAGATTAAAGACGGGAAGGGTTGGATGATTTGCCCAAGCTATCTCACCTATCCCAATTCATCCTTTAACTAACCTTTTTGTAAATAGAAATTTAACAATCGACAAAATGTATTGAATTTTTCAATATTAGCCAATATATTAAAACTGTGCATGAAATTTGAATGAGAAAATTTTTAACCAAGCATAGCTGGAGTTTCTTCAAAAAATAAACGGGTAATATTAGAACAGATAACAGAGTAAAAATTTGCTCATTCCACCATGATAGGACAGACATTTTTAAGTAAATATTCTGAAAAGTCAAAAAAAAACACAAAGTATTGAAATATTAAAGTAAAGATGCAGTGAATGATATATGAATATAAGATGGAATGGCTTGCCAAACGAGTATAAAAGTTCTGAACAAATCTACACCAAACTACCAAAAATTTGTTACAATAATTTAACTAGAAACTACAATAATGACATTAAGTAGGTAAATATGATAGAGGGGGCGCATGTTAGATAAAAAGGGAAACGGCGCCAACCTGGGCTTTGAGAACAAGCTCTGGGAGATGGCCGACAAGTTGCGCGGGCACATGGACGCATCGGAATATAAACACGTGGTGCTGGGGTTGATATTCCTCAAGTACATCTCCGATGCCTTTGAAGAGCGCCGCAACTGGCTCAGAGAACAGCTTTTAAATCCTGAAAGTGAGTATTTTTCGGAAGATGAAACGATTCAGCAGCGCGTTCTCGAAGATCGCGACGAGTACCTGGCCGCCAACATCTTCTGGGTGCCACCCGAGGCCCGCTGGGAGAGCATCCAGGCCCGGGCGCCGCAGCCCACCATCGGGCAGGTGATTGACGAGGCGATGACCGCCATCGAGCGCGAGAACCCCAGCCTGAAGGGCGTGCTGCCCAAAGATTATTCGCGGCCCACACTGGACAAAACGCGCCTGGGCGAAC